>SHOL01000035.1:0-6512 GCA_004294945.1 Treponema sp. | reverse complement strand
ATTATAGAAAGACTTGCGATTTTTTTCCAAAAGCCGATTTCAAACGTAACCGACTTTTGAAATCTGCCCGGTATTCTTACAATTTATCGATCAACATCGAACATTTCCCCGAAGGAATCGGAAGAGTTTTCTTTTTCTGACCGATGATGTTGATAGTAAAATAATAAAGCTTTTCGCTTTCCATATGAATTTCCCAGCCTCGCTGACTCTTGTTTGACAAAATGGTGATCAGGTTGCGTTTGAGACTCAGATTTTCGATACCCATTACCTCAAGATTAGGGATAATCCAGTCGACTGTTTTTCTTGGCAAACTGATGGACAACCCGATGATGTTTTCGATCATCAGCGCGATTGTGGACAGCCCTGCATACGGCAAGTACTGCCGCCGGGGAAATCCTTCGTTTCCGGGCCACTGCGCCGGGCCTTCTTTTCCCGGGAGATACGCTTCCCACAGACAGCCCTTGTTATGCTCGCCGTTCGGAGAGAGCGCATCCAGTACGTAATACAGGTGGCGGATAGTACATTCGCGGGCAAGATCCCACCGCTGGTATTTTTCGAGACCTTTGACAACCATGAAGTTAAAGGGGGGAAAAACGCTTCCACGATACCCCATTCCCAGTTCATCGAACTCCGGATCGTCGGCAGACAACGTAGGAAATGGATGGTCGACACCGAATGTTTTGGGATTGAGCAGGTGGGCGATAATTTTTTCAGCCTTATCCTCGTTCGGGATCTCGGCAAGCAAGGGCCAAAAGCCCGCTATGGTTTTCTGCGGAAGGCGTTTTTCTTCAACGGTGAGATCGTGGTAAAAACCGGTGTCGGGATCCCACATAAGGGAGTTGATTCGGGTTTTCAGGGAAAAATACATCCGCTTGTACTGAAAACTTAATTCCTTGTCGTTGAGAATATCGCCCAAAGCCGACATGTACAGCGCATTGACGGCGAGCGCAGTATTGAAGTCTACAAGATATTCAGCAGCAGTTCGGGGAGCGTTGACCATGGTGGTCGCAGCAAGCGGTACGGAGTATAGACCATTCGGCTTTTTAAACGTAACATCGATCCAGCTCATATATTTTTGCAGAACCGGCATGATGTCCTTGATTCGTTTCTTGTTTGCGCTCTTGTGGAACAGGTTGAATTCTGCCCAGGCGAACAGGGGCATACCGATACCTTCCGGATTGTCTTTTGGTAGCACGGGATCGCCTGTCAGCAAATTATACTTCCAGCGGATTGCCCCGGATTCCTCCTGGTGCTCGTAAAAAAAGTCCAGACTCTGGTTTGCATGATAATTTCTGTTAGAATAGACAAAAAAGAAGGAAGAAAAGATGGTTTCAAACTGATTCAGTATTGATTCTCCGCCTTCAGGATAGATAAAATAGCCGTCAGGAGATAGACCTTTGACTTCGGGAACGACCCAGTTATCCTGCACCCAGGCCCAACTCCGGTCGTATATATCAACAAAGTCCTGATCATAGAAATGAACTTTGGGGAAATCGCGCTTGTTCACTTTAACTCCTTTAGGCCTATTTTCCATAGCCGTGTCAATTTTTTAGTATACAATATTTTGGTTGAAAATTATATACCACCCAAAAAAAAACATGCTTTTTTTACCGGGGCATCCGACTGTAGATGCACATCCGGTAAGGAATTACACGTGCACCGGAAAAAACCTGACGGGTGTATCCGGAACACCTAAATCTGATGGAGAGCGGGATGTATCAATCTCATGTGTTTTTGGAAGTACGAATTCTGGTCGCGAACGGGGAAAAAGCCTTCTGTTCCTGCTATGTGGGGAGCAGGGCCGGAACGTGTTCTGTATGCAGAAGAGACGCCGGTTCTTTTCCGAAGGCCAATGCGACAGCGATCCGGCGGGCATACACACTTTCTCATGCCCTGGACTGTACACTTGCAGAAACAGCCGAGTATCAACGACCGAAGGGAAGTCCATCCCTGCCCGAACAATACAGCCTCTCCGGCGCGTCGGTCAAAATTGCGACAGACGGATATATGGACATTGAGTTCCATCGGCGAAAAAAACGTATCTACATAGAAGAAATCCGCATAGAAGAGGACGCAGGCCGCTTGACCCATAACAACGGTGAAACCCGTATGGACTACTCGCATGCGGGTGCGCCGAATATCCGGATCAGGACAGGAGCCAATTTTGAGCTGGGAGAGGAAGCAGAAATATTTTTGACGGAGCTTCGAAGACGAATTCAGTACACGGGAATCCTGAAGGGTACGCCGCCGGAGAGCGTTATCAGGTGCAACGCATACGTCGCCCTCGCCCGTTATCCGGAAACTCCCGCCTACTCGGTAAAACTGAGGAATCTCAATTCGTTCAACTTTGTACGAAAGGCGATAAACGCCGAACTATACCGGCAGGAAGAAATCCTGACGTCCGGACAAACGATTGTATCTGAAAGCAGACTTTGGAATGAGCGACAGGACCGAACGGAGTTCTTTCAGAGCAGAGAACCCGCTTCCGGATTGCAGATCTATCCGATGGACGGAGCACCTGCATTCAAATGCCCGCAAAGCCTGCTGGCCGAACTCAGGGCTTCGGCCACCGAACATCCGTCCGAGCGCCAGGCCCGGCTTGTTGAAACCTGGGGAATCACCCGGGCCAGAGCAGGATTTATCTGCGATGAAAAAGCGCGCGCTGATTTTTTTGAAAACACCATAGCATGCGGTGCAGACGCCATGGAAACCGCTCACTGGCTGATGTCGGACGTCACCGGCGCACTGCGCAAGGCGGGAATGACAATCCAGGAATCGCCGCTTTCCCCAAAACGCTTTGCCGCCATACTTTTCCTGTACCACAACAAGACTATCAATAGCAAAATCGCCAAACAACTGATTCAGGCAGTTATCGAAACGGACAAGGATCCGGAAGTGTGCATGAAGGAGAACTCCTGGACCTTGATTTCCGATCCGGAAGAGCTGGGACAGCTGGTAAAAAAGGCGGTACAGGACAATCCCGCAGAAACAGAACGGATACGTCAGGGAGACATGGCACCGCTTGAATTCCTGACGGGAATTATCATGAAAAAAACCCGAGGCATGGCCGATCCGGCTACTGTAAAAGAACTGCTGAAAGCAGAACTGAAAGTAAGCCTTGTATATGTACTGTCTATGGGGGGATCGATTTCCGGACGCATGGCGGACGGCGAAGTGTCGGCCGGAGACGACAAGATTCTCAAAACGATGGTGTCGCCGGAACTTGCGGACATCCATATCACGTTCGAAAGCATTACCGCAGAACGGCTGTTGAGCGAAGAAATTCAGCCGGCAGACTGGGCTGCGCTTATCCACGCGATTGCGCAGAAGGTTGCAAGCGGAACGGCGAACGGAATTGTTATTACCCACGGAACCGATACGCTTTCCTACACAGCGCCGCTGATTTACTGGCTGTTCGCCGACACGCCCGTTCCGATTGTCTTTACCGCATCGAATACTCCGCCTGCGCAGCTCGGACCGAATGATCCGCCGGACGAAGCCAGACTCAACCTGAACCGGGCAATCCGGCTTGCAAACGAAAAAGAAAAGGGTATTTACGTCGTTTTTGGAGAAAAAATACTTTCGCCGATAAATCTTAAGTTTCTCAGGCCGACACTCTACGGCTTTACCAACTGGAATACCGGAGAGCCGCTCTTTGCGGGAGCAGGGCTATTGTCGGGCTACGGAGACACTGACCGGTACGTTATGGCGCAGGTGCTTTCCGAAGCCGCTGACCGGATGCATCTGTGCAGAATATACCCCGGAATCCGCGCAGACCGGCTCCTCGCCCTGCTTGACCACGGAGTGGACCGCTTTATCCTTGAGCTGTACGAGAAAGGAACCGGAAACATGAAGGAAAGCCCTTACTCGCTCAAGTCGCTGCTGATTCAAGGACGGAAAAAGGGGTGCAAGTTTTATTGTACGTCCCAGCAGGAAGGCATTGTAGACTTTACCGGGTATTCCACTTCGCGGCGAATGTGGCGCGAGGGGGCAATTCCCATGGGTTCTCTGACGACGGAAACAGTGGCTGCACTGTATTTTGCCGCATCTCTGGTGTGCGACTCGGACGAGGAGCTTGACCAGATTATCGAATCGAACGGAACCGTCTGATAAGTGAAAGCTCTGATCAGGGGGCTGGCTGCGTTACCGCCGGCGGTACCGCCGGCGCACCTGGCGCAGCATCCTCTGCCGGGCCTCCGGAACTCTGCGCGGTCGGGGCGGCTTTCTCCTCTGCGGGAGGCGCGACGGGAGCTCGTTTTGCTTCCTCGTAATAGAGAATGACATCTTCAAACTCTGCTTTGTGTCTCATCTTCAGGTAGAGCGTCTCTGTTTCGGCGCTGTAGCGGTAGCCGGAGGAGTTGTAGCTTTCGAAGCGCGGGTCGGTTCTGAAGTCCATTCCGTATATTTGTATGCGCGAAAAGGGTTTGACGCCGCGAATCACCATGTAGTGCGTTTCGCCTTGGGGAAATTTGACGGTGAGTTTGACGACACCTTTTGCAGTTTCCCGGATTGCTACAGCCTGTGCCGATGTCCATGCCCACATTCCGGGAAAGCCTTGGAGCGCAAGAGATTCGGCATGCGGGTACCAGGGCGATCCGGTCATGATAATGGGATACAAGACTGCGGGGGAAAGTACCGATTCTGCCTGTGCGACAACTCCGGACCGTTCCGTCGGGCCGGTCCGTTCGGCCGGGCCGCTTTCTCCGGAAAAGAGGAA
Source organism: Treponema sp. (assembly GCA_004294945.1). GTDB lineage: Bacteria > Spirochaetota > Spirochaetia > Treponematales > Treponemataceae > Teretinema. Next base: position 1,795 of record SHOL01000035.1, on the reverse strand, counting down.
GGCTGAGGGAAGCGCAGCGCGATCGCCCGAAAATCCCAAAAGCGAGGTAACCAGAAGCTGGCCGGCGGCGCGCCAGCTGGAGCGGGAAGAAGCGGATGAGCCGTAACGGATGAGTACGTTCGCGATCCTGAGTGTTTTGGCGGTGTCGACCGAAACGCCGTCCTCGCTTATATACAGGGAGTCGGCAATGCGAACGAGCGAGGCGGTGAGTTTTCGTTCGCAGGATTCGGTCAGCGATTCGAGGAGGTTATCCCGATCCGGCACATAGAAGGAGAAGTCCAGGGAGGCTTCGAGTATGCCGGCAGCTTGCAGTGCGGTGACGGAGGTCATGTCGAGGGTCGAGGCAAAGCGGGACAGGTCCGAAAGGAGGACTGTGCTGCCGCGGTCTACGAGGTACTGGACGAGCGAGGGAAACTCGAAGCACTGGGGGCTCTGTTCGGAAATTTGCCGGGAAAGACGGGTTCGTTCGTCGCGTTCGCGCACCATGAAGCCGGCCCAGGTTTTTTCCAGGTTGTTCAGAAAGGTGTTCGTAAGCCAGGTGCGCGACGGGCCGGTGCGCCAGGATTCGGGCACGGAATCGAGCGCGGCGTGGTACATGCCGACCCGGCCCATTTCGGCGATATATGCGGCGACGACCGGTTCGGAAATGGTTCCCGAAGCGAGGGTATCCTTGAAGGAAGCCAAGGCGGCGGCGGCAAATTTTTCGATTGATGCGCGGTATGCTTCGGGGCGGGCGCCGGCGATAAGGCCGAGATCGTTGAGGTTGAGGCCCTTGACCGGTATCCAGGTTTGATAGTGAACAACCGGAGAAGAGGCGGCAAGCTCCAGCGAGCGTTCGGTAACTCCGGGCTTAATGTCGATGGCCGAACCGGAGAAGGTGTATTTTGCGTCGCCAGCAACCACAAGCACCTGCGATTCATTCTTTTCCAGCCGGGTGCTTCGCGTTATCTTGTACGGGAAGTGGATTTTCTGGTACTTTTTGGGCAGGATCGCACTGATGGTGGTAATATCGGCATCTCCGCGCTTTTCGGAGGCAAAGGAGACCGAAACGCCTTCAGAGAAGCGGAGCAGTATTGAGCGGTCGGACGGGATGATTTCCTCCAGAACGACAGAGGATTCGCGGTTGTTCGATGCAAAAACTTTTAACGGGTGCTGAAGGTCCAGAAAAAAATCAAGTCCGTTGACGCCGATGTGCAGGGGGAGCGCCGGCACCTTGCTGCCGGAATCGGCAACATCGTAGGAACCCGAGACCCGAAGCGAACCCAACGAGAGCGAAAACCCGTTTGCATTTTTAAACTGCAGGGCGATTATGCCGAAAATGATTATTGTATATAAAGCGGTGAGCAGAAAGATCCTGCGGATTGTGTACCTGACCATTTGCTTGAGTGTAACTAAAGAAACGGACAAATGCAATTGTCCGCGAGAGGATGCAGCAGAATTATGAATAGAAACGAAACGGCGTATTATAGGACAGCGGGCGGAAGCGGGGGGCGCGGGGTGCAAGGCTGCGTGCAGTCTGGCGACCGCGGGGTGCAAGGCTGCGTGCAGTCTGGCGACCGCGGGGTGCAATCCGACATGCGCGGGGTACAAGCTCGGGCGCAATCAGGTGTGCTGTGTGTGCTGGCGGCTGTGGCGGCAGCGTTTCTGGCTGCCTCGTGCGCGACAAAACCGGCTCAACCAATTGAACCGGTTGAGCCGGTTGAGACGATTTCCCCGACAGAACAGGCTATTGGAGAACCGTCTGTTGCAGAACCGGCAGCGCCTGCGGAACCCGTTTTTACGCGTATCGCCTTCG
>SHOL01000034.1 GCA_004294945.1 Treponema sp. | reverse complement strand
GCAGGGAAATTGACCTTGCGGAAGTACAGATACCAGACGCTGACGTACTGGTTCCATCCGGAGGTGCGCAAAAAGGCTTCGTTCGGCGAAGACGACGCATCCAGAGTATCGGCATATTTGATCCTGTTGCCAACCATAAAATCGCGCATGACAAAATCGGCCTGCGCGTTTCTGTCGCTGGATTCCTGTTTCCAGGACATGGCAAAGAAGTTCACCTTTGCGCGGTACCGTTCCAGTGATCGGTAGTCGTAGGCATTAATGGCCTTTTTGACGGCTGTTACCAGTTCGTCGAGTGTTTCGAAGGTCCAGTCTTTCGGTGAGGAGTTGTAATCTACGATCGATTTGGCATATTCGTAGGCTGCGGGGATACCCGGTATCACTACATCGAAGTCGCCGTATCCAAGAAACTGTGAATATGTTTGTATCGCCAGTTCCCATTCACCAAGACGTTCATACGACCGGGCGAGCATAAAATACGATTCGGCAATCCGTATTTCTTCGGGGAAGCGGGTAATCAGCTGGGTGTAGTATTCAACAAGCAGGTTCGGTGAATCCGTGATCTTGATCAGATTTTCCAGGCTTGTCAGATGAATCGAAATGTCTTTTATGTTAAGATCGGGGCACTGGGTAATAATGCGTTCCAGATAATACCGGGCTGCGTCCGGCGAGTCGTTTTTCAGGTAGACGTGGGCAAGCATGAGCAGCCAGTACGCATTATACGGATCGTTCGGGTTGTTTTCGACCGATGTAGAAAGAAACAGTATTAGTTCGTTGGTATTGTTTTCTGCGTGCAGATTGGCTGCGATGCCGTTCATGAGCGCAAACCGGGTTTCATTGTCGGCGGGTTCCGCTTCAAGCAACCGGATAAGCTGTATCTGTTCTTCTTTTCCGCTCTTCAAGTTGTCGGTAAGATAATCGCTGCGGTTCGAAGAACAGGACGACGCCAGGATGATGAGGGCTGCCTGAAGTACAAAGACTGCTGTATGTGCCACAGCGCATCCTAACATGTCGGTGTTTGTATTGGCAAGACAGTATAAAGTGGGCTACAGTAGAAGGAAGGGAGGAGACAAAACAGTGCAACACAAGGATCAGTACGGAAAAATACTTCTTAAAGCTTCTATTGCACTGCTTCCGCTGTGCGTCGGAGTGCTTGCTGTTTTGATCACGCTGCTTTTGGTTACGGATATTCCGTTCCCGCGGTTTTCTGTCTCCCTTTTTTCGGTCTTTTTTGGTGCGTTATTCTGGCTTGCAGCTCTCTATTTCAAAACCTTGTACCGGTTCTATTTTTCGTCGGTTTTTCTGCTCCAGACAGGCTGTCTCCTTCTGTTGCATGATGCCGGGCTGGGTTTTCTTCCCTACAAGGCTTTATGGCCGTTTTTCATGATTTTTATTGCCGTTTCATTTGTTGTGTCCGGCTATATTCGGTATCGCCGGGGTAAACCTTCATACATCGTTCCTGCCGCCGGTTTTTTGGTTCTGGGTGTCGTATTTCTGCTGTTTTCTGCGGATATTATTACACTTTCGTTTATTTCGTGCGTGCTGTTCGTGTTTCCGCTTGTTTGTGTTCCGCTTGGCGTCACCGGCTTGTACTGGTTTGTTCGCACCCGAATTGCAGCCGGGGCTCCGGATGCGGTGTAAGCGGGGCCTTTCGACAGGTGCAGCTGTTCCCGGTTTTTTCTGCCTTCTGTTTTTGCTTTGTTTTGCAGGCTGCGCATCGGCTCCTGCAGGAAAAAATCCTGATGCCGACACTCCGGGCAGCATGTCCGGGAAAACTGCGGATGGTGAATCGGTACCGCTTACTCCGTCTTCGATCGGAGGCTCTTCCTGGGTCGGAACCCCGCTTTCTGTGCCTTCGCGCGACCAGATTCGGAAGAACGATCTGGACAGTATGATTATGCGGAGCCTCGAAAACGGTTCTCCTGCAAGTCTGAAAAAAGTTGTCGAGCTGGTAAATACCGATCCCCGGGGGATGACGGACTCGAACCGGATTGCCTTATCTATCGCCGGCGAGTTGATGAAAATTCTGTATCCGCTCGAACCGGTCACCTGGCCGATGCCTGCAATACCCGAAACCGGTGCCTATATCGGTGCGGTAAAATCGGCACGAATGGGCGTGTACGACTACAATACCGGCGGTAGCGACTTTCTTTCGCGAGTGCTGCCTTCGCTGGTGCTTGTGCTTTCCCGGTCTCCCGGAGATTACTATGCGGATGCGGAGACTGCCTTGCTGAAAGCGGCTTCTCAAAACTCCCAGTCTGTTCTGCCGCCGCTCTTTCTGGCATTGTTGTATGAACGCCAGGGCAAAACGGCTCTTTCCGAAGCACAGTACGAAAAAGCCTGGCAAACCGACCAGTCCTGTTATCCTGCCGGTGTCGGGTATTCCCGGTCGCTTGTGCGCAGGGGGCAAAGCGCACAAGCCCTGACAGTTGCGCGCGCGCTTCTGGCTTCGTATCCGTCTTCCATCGAGATGGTAAAGCTCTGCGCGGAGTCGGCTTTTTCCGGGCAGAACTGGGAGAGCGCGGACAGCTACATTCTGACGGTTCTGAAAGCAGAACCCGATAACACACGGTATTTGCTCATGCGCGCCCGAATCCTTGTGGAACGCCGGGATTATCTCAAGGCAAACGCGTTGCTGGACGCTTTTGCGACCCGAAACCGCAACGACAAGGACTATCTTTTGCTCCGTTCGCGCGTTGTGCGGGAGTGGAACAAGAATATTGTCGGAGCGGCTTCGTTTTTAAAGGATGCACATTCGCTGTTCCCGGACGATATCGAGGTTATGCTGGCTTCTGCAGAGGTGTGTTATTTGTCGGGTCAGGCCATAAACGGGTTCGGAGGCAGGGATTTTGTCACTGCGGTTCTTGCGAAAGATCCTTCTCATGCCGCTGCCCTGAAACTCCTTGTAACCGATTATCTTAACGCAGAAGACTGGGACAATGCCTTGAGGTTTGCGGTAAAACTGGATTCGATCAGCCAGAACGATGAATCTGAAATTCTGCTTGCGCGTGCGACACTCGGCGCCGGCCAGGTGCAGAATGCTGTGTCTATCGCTGCCGGCCTCTATGCGTCCGGATCTCCATCGGAAGAAATAATTGCTCTGTATCTCCAGACTCTTGCCGCCTCGGGAAACTCGACGACGCTTAAATCGATTGTCGATACGCGTCTTCCCGGTGCCAGTTCGTCGTTGAAAAGCGTTTTGTACTATTATGAAAGTACGATCTATCAGGATCCGGACCAGCAGCTTTCCTCCCTCCGTTCAAGCCTGTTATCGGATCCGCGAAATCAGCTTTCGCTGTTCGCCATGTACGAATGGTATTTTGCCCGCAAGGATTACCGGAAAGCCCAGTATTATTTAAAGCAGGTTATAGCGCTTGATCCTGCCAATCCTTCATGGGGAAAGCTGCTCTCCGCTCTTGAAGAATTGCTTGCCCGTTGAACACTATTCGGAGTATACTTCCGAATAACCGGAACTTACATCCCGTTAACAATTTGGAGGCTACACATGAAACATTACATTTGCGATTTGTGCGGTTATGAGTATGATCCCGAAGTTGGAGATCCCGATAATGGTATCGCTCCCGGGACTGCGTTTGAGGATCTGCCGGAAGACTGGGTGTGCCCTGTGTGCGGAGCCTCAAAAGAAAGCTTTTCAGAAGTCTGATCATGGGCAAGAAAAAAACTCTTTCCCGCGATAATATCGTCTGCGCAATCGGGTATGACGGACCGGTCGCTCTTGTGGACAAAACCTCCCGTGCAAAGTACGGAAATCTGCCCACATCCGAGCTGGTCAGGTTAGGTCAGTATCGCGCCGCAGCCGCAGCGGCAGTCCATTCCGGCAAGCCTGAAGAATTGGCACTGGTCGCGTCGTCATACAATTCTTTATCTGGTTCTTCGTACAAACCGGAAGAAATGCTCCGTCTGTTCGGTGTCGGGCCGGTGACCGTTACCCGTATTCTGGCTCTGTAAAAGAACCGGAATCCGCAGCCACAGCATTGTGTAAGGCCGTGGGAATGACTTCCTGCGGCTTTTTTGTTTGCCTTGACTGCTTTTGAGTCTCTATGCTACTTTATTGAAAGTTTATTCGGCACACTAGACGCCTTTTCATGGTGTGTATTCGTAGCCAGTCCCAAGGAAGTGAGTGTTATGAACTTTTTATCGTTTCTGCAGGTCAGCCAGGCAGCGGCTGGCAGTTCCCAGGGGTCGTTCATGATGACGATCGTTACCTTCGGTTTAGTTTTTGTTATTTTCTATTTTTTTATTATCAGGCCGCAGAATAAAAAACAGAAAGAGACTGAAAAGATGATTTCTGCCCTGAAAAAAGGCGACAAGGTTATCACCATCGGCGGTATCCACGGCGAAGTCAGTTCAACCAAAGAAAACACCGTAATAGTCAAGGTTGATGAAAACTGCAAGCTTGAGTTCAGCAGATCTGCTATTTCCAGCGTTGAATCGCCCGAGAAAGCTGCAAAGGCAGCAAAAGCTGAAGCTGAACAGAAAACCGAAAAAGCGTCAGGTTTTTTCAAAAAAGCAAAAACTGATTCTGCCGAAACCGGTTCCGAAAAAAAATAAACACATCAATGCGAGGCTCACGTTTTTTGTTTTCTGAACAAAAAACGCGAGTGTTCGTCTCTGGAGAGAAAAACTATGAGCAAAAGAAGCAGGTTCATAACAATTCTTGCGGTTATCGGAATATGTTTCGTATTCCTGTGGCCGTCTATCAAGTGGTATTATGTAACCCCGAAAGAAGATCAGGCTCTCGCACTCGGATCGCGCGAGAAAATCAAGGATTATGCGAGAAACCTCGCTGTCGCCGATGTCAACAAGTTGAAGGCAGATGCGAAAGCCGACAGCCAGGAACCGGTGGCTTCCAAATTCGATCATGTGGTCGCAAAAGCGCGCAAGAATTACAAGACAATGAAGAAGCCTCTGCCCTCCGTCTGGACAGCACGCAATCTTCTTTCAGCCTTCCCTTCGGAAGCAGATCTGTTCAAGCTCGTTGAAGACAAGTACCGGGAGAATATTCTCTCCCTGAAAAAAACCCAGTCGCAGGCTGTTCAGCTCGGGCTTGATCTTTCGGGTGGAATGAGCGTAATCATCAAGGCAGACCTTGACGCCGCTGCTGAAAGCCAGAAGGATTCTATTACCGACATGGCCGCATTCCGTAAGGACGCAATGGCTCAGGCGATGGACACCCTTAACAGCCGCATTGACAAATTCGGACTTTCTGAACCGGTTATCCGCCAGCAGGGAGAAGACCGCATTTATATTGAAATGCCCGGTACAGCCGACTCGGAGCGCATCAACTCGATCATCATGGGCAAGGGTATGCTTGCGTTTCACATGGTAGACAACGAGGCGACCGATGCCTTCCTCCGCTATTATGAAATGAATCCGACAACCACCTTCGACGCCGAATATAATCTGCTCGATCCTTCGATCATACCTGCCGGAACAAAAGTTTTGGGAGTGTATACAAAAGATGCGTACGACCTGGACGAGCGCACCGGTTTCTTGGTTATCAAAAGCGAAGTCGGACTTGAAGGACGTCATATCCAGAGCGCCGAAACAAACCGCGACGGCGTTTCCGGACAGCCATTGGTAAACTTCGTTCTGGACAGCGAAGGAACCAAAATATTCGCTGATCTGACCGAAAAGAATGTCAAGAAAACCCTTGCGATCGTTTCCGACAACAAAATTAAGTCGTATGCGACCATTAACGAGGCGATTCCGACCGGACAGGTTCAGATTTCCGGTTTTTCTTCGGCTGAAGCTGAAAACATCAAGGCAGTACTGCGCACCGCATGGTTAAATGTGCCGCTCCACCTGGAAAACCAGTCCGTGATCGGAGCAAACATGGGCGAAGATGCAATACGTCAGGGTATGCTCGCGGTTGTCGTTGGTCTTTCAGCGGTTTTCCTGTTCATGCTGCTGTATTATAAGGGCGCCGGAGTTAATGCGTGCGTTGCCCAGATATTGAACTTCTACATCATGTTCAGTGTATTGTCCGCTCTCAACCTGACGCTGTCGCTTTCGAGCATTGCAGGTATGATTCTGACGATCGGTATGGCCGTTGACGCGAACGTCGTCATTTTCGAGCGCATCAAGGACGAACTCAAACTGAAAAAAGGTCGCCAGGCTTCCATTGCTGCCGGATTCGACCATGCCTTCTGGGCTATCATGGACTCGAACATTACCACATTCATTGCCGCAGCCTTCCTTTCGCAGCTTGGAACCGGATCTATCAAGGGATTTGCGTACAGCCTTGCGATTGGTGTTGTTTCGTCCGTATTCACCGCTTTGTTCGTTTCCCGGCTGATGTTCGATTTTGACACCGACGTGCTCAAGCGGAAAACACTCAGCATAAGCTGGAGGATCAAATAATGAGAAAAGTTATTTCATTCAGCAAGGCATTTGTTCCTTCTGTAATTATCAGTGGCGTCCTCATAGTCTTCGGCCTGGTTGGTCTTTTTACCAGGGGCATTAACTATGGGCTTGACTTTCAGGCGGGATTTATCGAGAAGGTTCGCATTGCGCCGACTGCTTTTTCGCTGACCTATACCGGAAGCAAATCTGTTACTGTTGAGCAAAGTGCAAATGGTATCGACTTTGTCATTACCAGCGTCGGAGACGATAACCTTACCCGTTCGTTCAGGTATGCAGAGGTTTCGACTGTCGGCGCATTCCGTTCGGCTGTAGCTTCGATCGAGGGCCTTTCGGTTGTTGCAGAGGCTCCGGATTCTGTAGCGCTCGCCTCGGTATTTCCCGATTCTCAGGCATTCAGCCGCCTGTCCGCTGTTCCGTACCGGTTCCACTATATCCCGTCGGATATTGCTCCAATCAGTTCGGACGATGTCCGCGATGCCGTGTCGGGTACCTTTCCTGACGCTGCAGTACAGGTTCTTGGCGCTGAAGCGGACCGGTTTTTCCAGATCCGGCTTTCTGACGACGGAACCGACCCGGACGCGAGCGTCACTCTGTTTAAAGGACTGAATAAAACTCTTTCAGATGCCTTTGGAGAAGAGAATATTGCGGTAATCAGCTCCGACTTTGTAGGCTCCCGGCTTTCTTCCTCTCTGGCCCGTCAGTCCGTTTGGCTGGTGCTTACAACCCTTGTACTGATTTGGGGATATGCAGCAATACGTTTCCGCTGGGACTTCGCCTTGGGGGCAATCCTTGCGATACTTCACGATGCGATTATCATGGTTTCGTTCATCGTCTGGACGCAGATGCAGTTCAATGCAACAACACTTGCCGCCATCCTTACGATACTGGGATACTCGATCAACGATACAGTCGTTATTTTCGACCGCATCCGCGAGAACATGAAGTTTCATCCGGAAATGAAGATTACCGAACTTCTGAACTTTTCTCAGACCGAGATGCTCGGCCGGTCGATCATTACTACGGTAACCACCATGCTTGCAGTGTTGTCGCTGTATATCTTTACCAGCGGCGACATGAAGGATTTTGCCCTTGCCCTGCTGGTCGGTATGGTAAGCGGTGTGTACTCGACCATCTTTATCGCAAGCGCATTTATCAACTTTGTCGGCAAGTTCCGCAAGGACGGCGGCCGTATCCCGGAGAAGAAGGCCAAGCCGGTTCTTTCCAATTCCGGCGAATTGGTGTAACGCTCCTTTTTGTAACGGGCTGTACGCTGTTTTTTTAGTCTGTTGTCCGGAGGCCTCCGCGGAGTTCTCCGGACAGACTGATCACTCGGCCCGGCAATCCGTACGAGCCCCCTGAAGCGTCTGCTTTAGGGGGTTTTTTTTTGATCCCGACTCGGGTACACTCTCAGCCATGAACCGTGTAATCCAGATTATTCGTGCTGACGTCATGGGCTACTGCATGGGCGTCAGGCGCGCCGTGCAGGCAGCCGAAGAAGCCCTGCTTGAAACACCGTTGCGGCCAGTCTATACCTACGGCCCGCTTATACATAATCCTGTTGCCCTTGAGCGGCTCGAAAAGGCCGGCGTTGTCGTAATCGGCGAGGGGTACGAACCGGTTCCGGATGATTTTGGCGGAAAAACTGTCATTCTTCGAGCCCACGGGATCCCTCCGGCCGAGCGTCAGGAACTTAAACGCAGAAAGGCCGTGATAGTGGATGCAACCTGCCCTCGCGTTATTTCGAGCCAAAAGCGCGCCAAAAAATACTTCGATGACGGATTTTCTGTTTTTCTGGCGGGCGATCGGGCTCACGGCGAAATGACCAGTATTTCCGGGTACGCGCCGGGTTCTGTGATTTTTCAAAACGCTGAAGAGGTTGAGCAGCACCAGGACTGGCCCGAAAAAGCAGTTCTATTGTGCCAGACCACCATGAAGCAGAGCGAATACGACTCCATCGCCACCGCTCTGGCGCACCACGTTCCCCAGCTTTTGGTCCTCAAGACGATTTGTCCTGCGACCGAGGAACGCCAGCAAGCCTTGGCCGAACTTTCAGCGCAGGTTGACGGTATTATCGTCATTGGCGGCAAGAGCTCCGCAAATACTGTTCGCCTCTATCTTTCCGCAAAAGCGCTTTGTCCGAATGCCTGGCATATCGAAACGGAGAACGACATACCGCAGGAAGCCCGGTCGCTTGAACGCATCGGATTGACGGCTGGAGCTTCGACTCCCGAAGACGTCGTAGACGCGGTTGAAAAAGCCCTGCAAAAAGAGTAGGATACACTAATTCTGTAACCGAAGGAACAATCAGACATGAAGGCAATTGAACTCGAAAAAGCGTACAATCCGAAAGATTTTGAGGATCGCGTCTACGAATCCTGGGAAAAGGGCGGTTTTTTCAAACCCGTCAGCGGTTCCCCGCTCAAGCCTTTTGTCGTCGTCATACCTCCACCGAACGTTACCGGCGTCCTGCACATGGGGCACGGCCTGAACAACTCGCTGCAGGACATTGTTGTCCGCTACCACCGCATGAAGGGCGAACCGACGCTCTGGGTGCCCGGCACCGATCATGCCGGTATTGCCACCCAAAACGTGGTTGAGCGCCGCCTGAAAAAAGAAGGAAAGAGCAGGCACGACCTTGGACGCGAGGCCTTCGTCAAGCGAACCTGGGAAGTCAAGGACGAGCATCACGCAATTATAACCAATCAGCTCAAGAAAATAGGCGCAAGCGTGGACTGGTCCCGCGAGCGGTTTACGCTCGACGAGGGCTGCTCGAAGGCGGTCCGCGACGTATTCGTTACGCTGTATGAGCGCGGCCTTATTTACCGCGGCAACTACCTGGTAAACTGGTGCACCTCCTGCGGAACCGCGCTCGCCGACGACGAAGTCGAGCATGAGGATACCGCGGGCGCCATGTACCACATCTGGTACGAACTTGAAGACGGCGCTTCCATGGCCGACGGCTCGACGCGCATCGAAATAGCGACCACCCGCCCGGAAACCCTCCTCGGCGATACCGCCGTCGCGGTGCATCCCGAAGATCCCCGCTACGCATCAATCGTCGGCAAGCGCGTCAAACTGCCCCTGACCGGCAGGCTCATTCCGGTTGTCGCAGACTCCTACGTAGACCGCGAATTCGGCACCGGCGTGGTCAAGATTACCCCCGCCCACGACCCGAACGACTGGGATGTCGCCAAGCGCCAGAATCTTCCGGTTTTGAATATCCTCAATCCCGACGGAACGCTGAACAGCGAAGTTCCGGAAAAATACCGCGGGCTCAAGTGCCCGGCCGCCCGCAAGGAAGTAGTCGCCGACCTCGAAGCTCTCGGGCTTTTTAAGGAAGAAAAAAAGATTACCCACGCCGTCGGCAAGTGCTACCGCTGCAATACGGTCGTCGAGCCGTACCTGTCGGAACAGTGGTTCGTCAAGATGCGGCCCATGGCCGAAAAATCGCTTGCAGCCTGGAAAAAAGGTGAAATCGTCTTTTACCCGCGCAAGTGGGAAAACACCTTTTCCCGCTGGATGGAAGGCATACGCGACTGGTGCATTTCCCGCCAGCTCTGGTGGGGTCATCGTATACCGGTGTGGTACTGCGCCGACTGCGGCGAAACGATCGTTTCCCGCACCGATCCTTCAGCCTGCCCGAAATGCGGCAAGACCAGCCTGAAGCAGGATCCTGACGTCCTCGACACCTGGTTTTCCAGCTGGCTCTGGCCGTTCTCGACCCTCGGCTGGCCCGAGAATACCGACGACCTTGCGCGCTTTTATCCGACGACGGCGCTTGTTACAGCCTACGATATCATTTTCTTCTGGGTATCGAGGATGATCATGGCCGGGCTTGAGTTCACCGGCGAAGTGCCCTTCCGGGACATCTACATCCACGGCCTCGTGCGCGACAAGCAGGGCCGCAAAATGTCCAAATCGCTCGGGAACGGCATCGATCCCCTGGAAATCGTCGGTGAATACGGCGCCGACGCTCTCAAGTTCACCCTTGCCTTCATGTGCGCGCAGGGCCAGGACATTCTGGTCGACAAGGAAAGCTTCAAGATGGGTTCGCGCTTTGCGAACAAGATCTGGAACGCGTCCCGCTACATCCTGGGCAACCTCGAAGGCCGCGAGATCGTTGCAGTCAAGCGGGAACAGCTGACCGAACTCGACCGCTGGATCTACCACCGGCTCGATGCTGCCGCCTCGACCGTCCGCTCAGCGCTGGAAGGCTACCGCTACAACGAGGGTGCGCAGGCGCTCTACGAGTTCTTCTGGAACGATTTTTGCGACTGGTACGTTGAAGCGTCAAAACTCTCGTTCCGCTCCGGCGACGAAGTCGAGATGAACCGCGCCGTGTCGGTGCTGCTTTCCGTACTTGAAGAATCGCTTCGTCTCCTCCATCCGTATCTCCCGTTCGTCACCGAAGAAATCTACGGCTTCCTTCCGGCACACTGCGCGCCGCGCGACAGCGCAACCGCGGGAACCGGCGAAAAGGCCGAGGCGCTGATCGTCGGCCGCTACCCGGAACCTTCCGAAGCGCGTCGCGACGACAAGGCGGAAGCCCGTTTTACCGCGCTGCAGGAATTCGTCCGCTCCGTGCGCGCGCTCCGTGCCGAATGCGGCATAGACCCGGCTCTTAAAATTCGGGTAGCCTGCCATCTGGAAACCGGCCCGGATGCCGCCCAGGCCGTCGCAGAAAAGACGGAAATCGTCCAGCTGCTCGCGGGGATCTCGAATCTTGAGTTTTTATCTCGCCCCGACGACCATCCCAAGGGATCAATTGGAACCGTCGGCAAAGGCTTTGAAGCCTTCATCGTTATTGGCGACGGAGTCGACCCCGCGCAGCTTGCCGTTCGTTTTTCCAAAGAAGTGGACAAGGAGACGCAGAACGCGGCCCGACTCGAAGGAAAGCTTGCAAATGCGGCTTTCGTTGCGAATGCGCCTGCCGAAGTCGTCGAAGCCGAACGCGAAAAGCTCGCCGAAATGCGCAGGCGTATTGCAAAGCTGCAGGGTTATGTACAAGACTTGCAGTAAGAGGTAAACGAAACTATGGATACCAATGCGATGCTGGTGCTGAAAGGCATATACCTCGCGCCCTACATGCAGATAGCCACAGTGCTTATCGGCAAGCAGCGGCACGCGGGCGGCAATATGTTCCGGCATCAGATCGATACCATGGGTATCCTGCTCGACTACGGCTACATTGACAGCGTGCTGCTGAAAGCTTCGGTAATCCACGACGTGATCGAGGACATCCCGGAGTTCAGCAGCAACAAGATACTTGAAATAGATTCGGAATCAGGACAGGTCTACGACCTTGTCATGGAAGTGACAAAGCGGGAAGGGGAGCTCAAGAGCGACTTCCTGAAGCGCATCATCGAAAAAGGCTCGCACCGCGCGAAAGTGCTTAAATGCGCCGACCGCATCAGCAACATGATCAGCCTCGGCTTTGTCACCGATCCCGCATTCATCGAGCGCTACTGCGAAGAAACCGAGCTGTATATTTTTCCCATTGCCCTGGAAGTCAATTTCGACATGTATCAGGAACTCATACACCTGGTGATTTCGCGCAGGCAGTATCTTGAGGACTCGGGCTTCCTGTGCCGGCGCATCGAAACAAGTAAAAACTGAGGGGTTGCCGGACGGCACCGCTCGGTTACCTGCCCGCCGGCGTCGCTTGAGGTGACGCGTGCATTGACCTAAACAGGCCGGATGGCTATAGTATAGGTAAATATTTCTTGATTAGGAGACTACTATGATTAAAGTAGGAATTAACGGATTTGGCCGCATCGGCCGCATGGTCTTCCGCGCAGCGGTCGCCAATTTCAACAAAGACATCCAGATTGTCGGAATCAACGACCTTCTCGATCCCGCTTACCTTGCTTACATGCTCAAGTACGACTCCGTTCACGGACAGTTCAAGGGTGATGTTTCAGTAGAAGGAAATTTTCTCGTTGTCAACGGAAACAAGATCCGCCTGACCTCGGAGAAAGATCCTGCAAACCTCAAGTGGAACGAAGTCGGAGCCGAAGTAATCGTCGAATCCACCGGTTTCTTCCTTGATGACGCAACCGCACGCAAGCACATCGAAGCCGGCGCCAAGAAGGTCATCATGTCCGCTCCCTCCAAGGACTCGACCCCGATGTTCGTATACGGTGTCAACGACAAGGAATACAAGGGCCAGGACATCATCTCCAACGCTTCCTGCACCACCAACTGCCTCGCACCCCTCGCCAAGGTCCTGAACGACAAGTTCGGAATCGTCAAGGGACTCATGACCACTGTGCACGCCACAACCGCAACCCAGAAAACCGTTGACGGTCCTTCCGCCAAAGACTGGCGCGGCGGACGCGGTATCCTCGAGAACATTATCCCGTCCTCGACCGGCGCCGCCAAGGCTGTTGGAAAGGTTCTTCCTTCACTCAACGGCAAGCTCACCGGAATGTCCTTCCGCGTTCCCACCTCCGACGTTTCCGTCGTTGACCTCACCTGCGTGCTCGAGAAGGGCGCCACCATGGACGAGATCAAGGCTGCCATGAAGGCTGCTGCCGACGGCGAGCTCAAGGGCGTGCTCAAGTACACCGAGGACGACGTGGTTTCCACCGACTTCCGCGGCGAAAGCGCAACATCGATCTTCGATGCGAAGGCCGGAATCTCTCTTGACGCCAACTTTGTCAAGCTTATTTCCTGGTACGACAACGAATGGGGATACTCCAACAAAGTCTGCGAAATGGTCCGCGTCGTCGCCAAGTAAGGCGAAAACAAAAAACCTGATTCGAAAGAATCAGCAAACGAGAAAGCCGATCCCTCCGCGGGAGCGGCCGATCGGTCAAAGGCCGCGCCTGCAGGGCAATCGAAAGGTTGTCCCCGCAGACGCGGTTTTTTTTTGGTTGCGTGCCTCCTGCTTTCTGTACACCCGCTGAATGTGGTATAGTGAATGTGCATTTTGAAACTGAATTACGGGAGAAAATCAATGGCTGACATGATTATCGGCATTATAGGATTCGGCACGGTAGGAACCGGAGTTGCCAAGATACTGCTCAACGACCGCGCGATGCTTGAACAGCGCGCCGGCTGCAAAATCGAGCTCAAGCGCATTGCAGATCTCGACGTGACCACCGACCGCGGCATCGCGCTTCCGGAAGGTATGCTTGTCTCCGATGCGAATGCCATAATTGCCGATGCGGACATAAATACGGTCGTTGAGGTGATTGGCGGAGAGAACGCCGCGAAAAAGTTCATCGAAGCGGCGCTGGCCGCCGGCAAGAATGTGATCACGTCGAACAAGGAAGTAATTGCCAAGCACGGCAAGCATTTTACCGCGCTCGCGAAACAGCACAACTGCACCATCCTTTACGAAGCGGCAGTCGGCGGCGGCATCCCGGTGCTGCACGCAATCCGCAATTCGCTTGCGGCAAACAATATCGAACGATTGTACGGCATCGTTAACGGCACGACCAACTTTATCCTTTCAAAGATGACGGCGACGGGTGCCGATTTTTCGGAAACGCTGCGCGAGGCGCAGGATCTCGGCTATGCCGAGGCCGATCCCAAAAACGACGTGGAAGGATACGACGCGACCTACAAGCTTGCTATTCTGGCGAGTCTCGCATTCCGCTGTACCGTCGACTATCGGGAAATCTATCGCGAAGGCATTACGCACATCACTGCCGACGATATCGCCGCGGCGAAGTTTTTCGGGTATACGATCAAGATTCTTGCGGTCGGCGTAAACCGCGAAGACGGCCTCGAGCTGCGGGTGCATCCGGTGATGGTGAGCGACGATCATCCGCTTGCGAGCGTGCACGACGCGTTCAACGCTATTTTTATCCGCGGTTCGAGTCTTGGAGACTCCATGCTGTACGGGCGCGGAGCAGGCGAGCTTCCGACCGCGTCGGCCGTAGTCGGCGACGTCATGAACCTCGCATTCCGCGGCAGCTCCGGCTTTTCGCACGATACCGATTTTGCGCTTGCCGAGCGAAAGGTTCTCCCGATCGACGAGAGCATCACAAGCTTCTTTGTCCGTTGCGTCGTCAACGATGCTCCCGGCGTGCTTGCCTCGTACGCGAATATTTTTGCGAAGTACAAGGTGAGCATCCACAACATACGTCAGATGGACGCCCGCAACGGTGAAGCAACCATAACGATCATCACCCATCCGACCCGCGAAGCCGAGATGCGCGCCGCTCTGGCAGAGATCGAACAGCTGCCCACCGTGCGCAGAGTGGCCTCGGTAATACGCGCTGGCTTGTAAGACAGTCGAATCGGCGCGGGACCGAGCGCGACCATCGGGTCGTCGACCTGACGCATGAAAGAGGCGAGCTCATCCTCCGCGAACCGTTCACGGTAGCCCAAGAACGTTACCGCAAGAAGCCCTGTGATAAAATAAGCGATTGAGGCTCTTTCAAAACTCGGAAAGTTTTGAAAGAGCAACCTTAGATGTACATGGAGAAAAAAAGATCGAGTTTTTCGAGGTGCCCAATAGAAAGACGTGTGATTTTTTCTCCAAAAGCCGATTTCAAAAGTAACCGACTTTTGAAATCGGCTCGATTGTATGCGCCAGTGTTACATTGAATACAAAACGTGCTTTTTCATTTCTCATGTCATGCCCCCACGTATTCCATTTTGCGGATCAGAGTACGGACCGCAAGGCTGGCAAGTTCTATCGTTTCAATTATCGCGACAATCAGGAAAATCAGCCTGAAACCGACGATGCCGGTGTACTGTGCGTACAGCGAAAGATCCAGTACCATCGCCCAATGCAGGGCTGCGGACGCAAGGTCTGTAACTGCGCCTGTTATAACGTATGTGTGCGGACGAATCCTGCCGGAAATGCTGAATACCGAACGCACTGCCTGAACTGCCCAGACGGGATTGAACAAAGCGATGTAGAAGGTAAATCGTTCAATATCCACAAGATGATGGCTGTTCGCGGCGAGCCCGGTAGAAAGAAACAGCGATTCCAGTCTGCTCAGCAGCTGCGGATACACGTTCATGAGTATTGCGGTAACCGCAATAGCTGCAACGGTAACAATATTCTCGACAGGCGATTCTCTGTTTGTCTCGAGTTCGACTGCCTTCAGTTCTTCAGGGTTCCAGTCTTCGCCGGGGTCGACATACGCATCCGGAATAAAGCGGGTTGCCGCGACAAAGCCGATCGAAATTGCTCCGACGGCGCTCAGCGCAGAAGCGAAAAGGCTTGACACGAACTCGCCAATAAGCGCGATCGGCTGCGTCTCATCAGCTTCACCGGTGACTGCCTTGATAATGGTTACCACCGCAAAGGCAATCGCGATCGCCCCCGGAACAATCTGAATGAGCATCAGGTAGAGGGGTGTGAGCTTTGGCGAAATCGCCGCATGGTGTTCCGTGTAGCGGAGTGCTACCGACTGCGGACTGCCGAAGGCACGAAGCGCTTCCAGCACCTCCTTTTCCGACGGATCATTCCCGTACCGTGATTCGATATCTTCCATAATAAGACTCTCAAGTTCGCGTTTGATGTCCGCGCGTCCCTTGAGCGGGAGCTTCGATCCAATTGCTTGGATGTATTGATCAATAAGTTTCATAAGATGCCTCCTTTGGCACGTTCGAGCTCGCGTAACGCTTCGTCGAGAGATTTCCATTCTTCGAGAAGACGATCACGCGCTTTTCTTCCTTTCTTGCTGGTCGCATAATACCGGCGGGGCCGCGCCTCCGATGTGTCCCACTTGCTTTCGAGCAAGCCCTGTTTTTCGAGTCGCCTGAGAAGGGGGTACAGCGTATTTTGCTCGATCTCGATGCCTTGATCCTTGAGCCTCGATACAAGTGCGTACCCGTAGCCCGGAACATCCGTGCACAAGAGTACGGAAAGCACGAGCGTACCGCGTTTGAGTTCCTGCATCAGGTTGACTGTTGTTTCGTCGTCTTTCTCCATTCTTTACCACCTGTGTCGAATATAGTGTGTGACAAACAATATAGTCAAGAGTAAAATAGTAAAAAATTTGAGGCAATTGCAACAAATAATGTATATGGAGTTCAATTATATTGTTTTAAGCGGCGTCCTTTACTTTTCCCGAAAAAAAGCTCAAACTGGTTCTATGGTATACGACGCACTAATTATCGGGAAAGGTCCCGCGGGTATTTCGGCTTCTCTGTATCTGGTTCGCGCAGGCATGAAAACGCTGGTGCTCGGGCACAGTGTCGGCGCTCTTGAGCGGGCCGAGATGATCGACAATTTTTATGGTTTTGACGCTCCGGTGACCGGGGCTGAACTTGCATCCCGGGGAATTGCACAGGCCCGGCGGGTGGGTGCGGATATCCGGGACGAGGAAGTTGTGCACATTTCAATGGAAGACGTGTGGCTTGTAAAAACTGCGGAAGGCGAGTATCGCGCACGATCGGTTTTGCTTGCAACGGGCAAGTCCCGAACCGGTCTGAAAGTTCCCGGCTTTGAAGAATTCAGGGGCAGGGGCATCAGCTTTTGCGCTACCTGCGACGGTTTTCTGTACCGCAATAAACGCCTTGCCGTTATCGGTACCGGGGACTATGCGGCAAATGAATTGTCGGAGCTGACCCATTTTACCAAAGACATTACGCTGTTCACGAATGGCGGCGAGCTGCAATCTTCCCGGTTTCCGCAAGGGATTGCCGTTGATAAGCGCATCATATCGGGCTTTACCGGAACGGACAAGCTTTCTGCCATACAGTGTGAAGACGGCGATTCTGTGCCGGTCGACGGTGTTTTTGTTGCGCTGGGGACTGCAGGAGCTGCGGACTTTGCGGCGAAAATTGGCGTGGAATTGAATAAAACCGACATTGTTGTTGACTCTTCGTTTATGACGAATGTCCCGGGAGTGTTTGCCGCAGGCGATTGCATCGGCGGTTTTCTCCAGGTGTCCAAGGCCGTTTCCGACGGAGCTCTTGCGGCAAAAAGCATGATAGGCTGGCTCAAGGCACACCCTGCCTGAACTCCTTTTTTGAACGCTCTATTTACACAGTGCGTTCAAATTGCTATATTTTTATAGATATGCCGTCGAATGCGCGTTTTTTGCCGCGTCCGGCAGTTTGAATTCTCGAATCAATTCCAGGAGGATTTCATGATCAAGACAGTAAAAGACGTTGACCTGAAAGGCAAGCGCATTATTATGCGCGTTGATTTTAATGTGCCGATGAAAGAGGGCGTGGTTCAGGACGATACCCGCATTATGGCGGCTCTTCCGACCATCCAGTACATCCTGGAGCAGAATCCAGCATCGCTTGTGCTGATGAGCCACCTCGGCGATCCGGACAAGGACGCAAAGAAAGCCAGGGAAAAAGCCGAGAAGGACGGAAAGTCCTTCGATCTTGACAAATACATCGCCGGCAAGCACCGCATGGCTCCCGTCGCCGCGTATCTTGAAAGCAAGCTGGGCAAGAAAGTCGAATTCGCCGATTCCTGTTTCGGCCAGAAAGCGAAGATCGACGCTCTTCCCGCCGGAACTGTCATGATGCTCGAAAACACCCGCTTCCACAAGGAAGAAACCGCCAAAGACGAAACTGCCCAGGAAGTGCTCGCGAAAGAACTGGCGACCTATGGCGACGTGTATGTCAATGATGCGTTTGGGACTGCGCACCGCGCCCACGCTTCTACCGCGACAATCGCAAAGTTCATGAAAGTGAATGTCGGCGGCTTCCTTATGGAAAAAGAAGTAAAGTACCTCGAACCGATGGTAACCAATCCTCCCAAACCCATGACTGCAATTATCGGTGGAGCCAAGGTTTCCTCCAAAATCGCTGTTCTCGAAAGCCTCCTGAAGAATGCGTCCGCACTGATTATCGGCGGGGGCATGGCATACACCTTCC
>SHOL01000033.1 GCA_004294945.1 Treponema sp. | reverse complement strand
TAAAACACTTGATAAAATTGAATGAAAAAGAAGAAAGCTAACAACTGCTTCAACCGTAACCGTCTAATTCATCACATATTCTCCCAGAAGCAAAACCATAGGACTTTGTTACCAAAGGAGAAAGCGTATGATACTTCGAAAGGAAACAAAAGTATTTGTTCAGTTGGGATATACGGATATGCGAAAACAAATAAACGGTCTTTCTGCGATTGTGCAACACTCACGACAGCAAGGACCATTCGATGGAGCCTACTATGTCTTTTGCGGGAAGACAAAAAAGGTCATCAAGATACTATATTGGGACAGAACAGGATTCTGTCTGTGGCTCAAACGCCTTGAGCAAGACAGTTTTCCCTGGCCTAATACTGAATCAGATCTTACCGAGGTAACCAGAAACCAAATCAAACTACTGCTCCGTGGTATTGATATCTGGCGTGCACACAAAGAGGTTTGTTACTCTGTAGCAGGATAAATTTTTCGCTTGCCAATGGAATTCCGGTATGGTAAAATTTTACTCATGCCGGAAACGATAGTAGATTTACCGAACGATATTGAAACTCTCAAAGCAATCATTCTGGCGCAACAAACTGAATACAAGACTCTGCTTCAAGAAAAAGATCATGAGATAATGAGATGGCGCGAAAACTATTACTTGATCCGCCAAAAACTTTTTGGTTCTTCATCTGAAAAACAACATCTGGAAAAAGAGGCGCAATACCTTCTGTTCGATGAAGCGGAAGCTCATGCCGATGAAGGAACGGTCCCCGTTACGACGACGGTCTCGGCGCATGAAAGAAAGAAACGCGGACGCAAGTCAAAAGACGTACCGCTTCCCGTTGTCGAACAAATTCATGAACTTGAAGGTGATGATCGCTCCTGTCCGTGTTGCGGTAAAGATCGTCCAAAGATTGGCGAGGAACGATCCAGCGAGTATGATCTCGTTCCAGCCCATTTCGTCAAAATAGTGCATATCCGGCACAAGTATGGTCCGTGTACCTGTGTGGCATTTGAAGAATCAAAAAGTGCATCGGTAATCACCGCTCCGGCTCCGGCGAAAGTCATTCCAGGAAGCGACTTTTCTAACAGAACTACGGCCTTCTTCATGACCGCGAAGTTTGCTGACGCAATTCCGTTTTATCGAATGGCGAAAATGCTCGTTCGATACGGGCTTGTCATGACCCGCGCGACACTATCGAACCAGGCAATCGCGGTAGGCCGGGCGATTGGAAGCCTGATAGACCTTATGAATCGGGATTTGATGAACTCGCCCGTACTCCTTATGGATGAGACGACGCTGCAAGTGCTTGATGAGAAGGGCAAAAGCAATACGTCGAATTCTTACATGTGGGTGCAGCGCGGGTTTTACGACGGAAAGCCAATACACCGATTCACGTATCACTCTTCTCGTTCAGGCGCTTTCGCGGAGAAACTCTTAACCGACTTCAAAGGGTTTTATCTGCAAACCGACGGGTATAAGGGATACGATCGCTTCCACGATACGAAGCATCCTGCCTATCGGTCGAATCTCGTGCATGTCGGATGTTTTGCCCATATCAGGAGAAAATTCGTCGAGGCCTGGGAAGTCGTCGGGAAGACGGGGATCGCGGAGGAAGCCATCAAGTTGATTGCGAGTCTCTATGAAGTAGAACGAACGCTGAGAAAACAACTTGAGGAGAAAGCGATCGATGAATCGACGTTTCTTTCGAGGCGGAAGAGAAAAGCCGAACCGCATTTATCAGACTTTCGCATGTGGCTCTGCAGGAACTCTCTGACTGTCGCGCCTCAAAGCAAGCTCGGCATGGCGATTTCCTACGCACTGGTAGAATTCCCGCTTGCCTCGCGATATATAGATCATCCGTTGCTCACTCCTGACACAAATGCCGTGGAAAACGCGATTCGTCCTTTCGTGATCGGCAGAAAGAATTGGCTTTTCTCAGGAAGCCCGAGGGGTGCTCATGCAAGTGCTGGAATCTATAGCTTGATCGAAACGGCGAAAGCGAATAACCATGATCCGTACTTTTATCTTTGCTTCCTTTTTGACCGACTACCGTTATGCAAATCAACTGAAGACTATGAAAAACTTCTCCCTTATCGGGTAAGTTCTGAAGAAGTGGTAAAGATGTACTGAAATTGACGGTTACGAACAAGCGAGCGCGCTGTCGCTTCATATCATTGATAATAATCTGGACAATATACAGGCGCTCGAGCTGTATCAGTCGATACGGACGGCGATGGTGAAGCAGGAAGCGGAAAACAAGAAGGCCGCCGAACGGCAGGCTATTGAGTCGCATCGCCAGCAGGTAGCCGAATCGAAGATCAAGCAGGATCTTTCCAAGACGTATAAAACCGTGAACACCACGAGCGGCAAGAAAATCTATCTCGATCAGGACTTTAATTCCCATTACCGGACGATCACCTGGGAGGCTCTGCTCGGGCTGGGGAACGTTTCCTGGGGCTTGGATGACGGCGAAAGTTCAGTCAAATACGGGGTTTCGGGGGCGGCCTCCGTCTTTTTCCGCGGAGAGTCCTGGATCGTCGGGATGGACGCGGAAGGCCACGGGATGATTCTGTCCTTTATGGGAACCCCTTCCGTAAATTGGGGCGCGGAGGCGGTCGGCGTATTCTCTTCCGCTGTTTTGAACAAATATCTGGGGCTCAGGCTGGGGTATTCGTTCATGGGCATCGAGTACGGGGAGCAGGAACTTCCGGCCTTTTCTTTCCAGACCCCGGTGGTCGGCCTCGGTTTGCATGACGTGAAACTCGGCGAAACAGGCCGCCTGAAAATGGGAATAGACTATTATGCCGGGCATTTATTTGCCGATACTATAGACGCAGCCCTCGGTTTCAACTTGACGGTAACGTCCGTCATGGCGAAGCTTTCGGACTTCGACATCCATTTCCGCACCGGAATACGCGATACCTTGATGATACAAGGCGGAACGCCGGTGAACGATGTCAGGCTGATTCTTGCATTCGGGCTAGGAAACTATGAATAAAATCCGTTTTTACGTCTCTTGTCTGCTGATGTCGGCGGTTGCGCTGACGGCGTCCGTGCACGCGGTGGATATGGATCTGGTGAACCGGTATCTGAACGCCGCGAACGATCAGTATTCGGCGGGGAATTATGTAAAGGCTTTCACCTACATTAATACGGTTCTTTCTTCGTACAAGGAGGAGGCGCTTCCGCAGAACGTGGAGGTGCTCTCCGAGACGATTTATTACGGATACCTCGAACAGATCAAGAACTCGCGGGACACGGCGGCTTTTAATCGGGTAAAGGAAAAGCTCATCGAGTTTCCCTATATTTCCAGCGAGCGGATTAACCGCATTATCAAGATAATCAATACCTACGAGGCGCAGGACGTGGCCTGGGGGTCCGATCCGACGAGGCCGGCCGCCTCCGCGTCCGACGGAAACAATAATCCGATTCTGCGCAACACGATCGAGCTCCAGCTGGCCCTGGAGGCCCTGAAGCGCGAAACCCGGGAAGCCGAGGCCGAGCGCAACGACGAGCATCAGGAGAATCTGCTGCGCACCCAGCGCGAAGCGTACGAGCGGGCGCTTACGGAGGCTCGCGAGATTTCCGGCGAGGGAAGCAAATTCGTCATATTCGGGCTGTTGTTGCTGGGCGCGGTCGTTTTCATCGTCTTTGTCGTGGTGCTGATCAATCTGGTGATGAATATGCGAAGCGTGAAAACGCAGAACGAGAAATTCATGGAGACGCTGAAGGCCGTGGCGGAAATGTCGCGTGTTCCGCAATACGGCGCTCCCGCTCTCGACGCTCTGCCGCCGCTGTATGGCGCGAACGGCGAGCGATACGCTGGCGTTGAAGGCTGTAAATCCTGTTGTTGTGACGATTGAAGGTCCGAGCGGAGCTGTGGACTTAAGCGGAAATGCGCTTTCATGGACGGCACCTGATTGGAGCCAGTACGTACCTATCGGTCAGGGCTCCGGAACGTATACGGTATCGATAAGCGTAGAAGATTCAGTTGGGCGGATAACGAGTACGACCCGAACGGTTATCGTAGATACTGCAGCTCCGAGCGTGCTGATACAGAATTTGACCGCAAATCAGTTGATAACGCAGACGAGTTATACGGTAAGCGGAAGCTCATCCGATGGAACGGGAAGCGGGGTGGCGCTAGTCGAGTATAGCGTGGACGGCGGAAGCACCTGGATAGCCGCGATCGGCACGACGACGTGGACGGCTGCATTGCCTCCTGCTCCTGCTGTGTCATTGGCTGAAACATTGACCGGAGACTTCCGGATTAGATCGACCGATGCCGCGGGCAACGTTAGCGGCGAGACGAGCCGGACGTTCCGTGTGGACACGTCAAAGCCGAGCGTAACGAATTTGAATCTGGATGGAGCCAGCTTCACGGCGGGAACAAAATATGTAAAGACGAATTATGCAATAACCTTTACGCTTGCAGATACACTTGCATTGCAAAGTTATACCATTACCCGAAATGGAACGGCGATAACCGGACATGACAACGTTTCTATAAGCGGAACGAGCGTAAATGTGACGGTGAATGAGACTGTTGGCGGAGGTGGACTTGCAGATGGAGTATATGAGTATAAGCTGACGGTAAAAGACGCAGTATACGACGTATTGCTTACAAATGATACTGTTGTTGAACGAACTGTAATGATCGACAGCGCGGCGCCAATATTAAGTATTACCGCACCTGTAGCCGGAGAAGGAGTCGACAACAACTCATATACGATACGCGGAACGGTGGACGACGGAAGCGGCAAGGGCGTGACCGAGCTTGGTTACAGCACGGTCGGAGCTGGTGGGCCGTGGACGCCGATAACGAGAGCCGCATCCTGGAGCGCGACGGGCATAGACTTCAGCGGAGCGGAGGGATCGCGAACGTTGTGGGTGAGGGCGACCGATGGACTCAACGATCCGGTGATAAAGAGCGTAGCCTTCCAGTATGATACGGCCTATCCCGTATTAACCGAATCTTCCGACGCTCCGTTCGGCGGCGTCGGATCCACGGATACCCAATATACCAACGCCACGGTTACATTCGCGGGAAGCGTTTCCGATACGAACGCGCTTGCCAGTTTTGTGGCGCGGATCAACGGCGGCGAGGAAAAGATTATATCAATCGACGCAGACGGTCCGGACAACACATCGGCAACCGCCGACGATAATTACTGGACATACACCTTCGATTCCGCCGCGCGGGCAAACAACACGTACGCGCTTTCATTCATCGCGAAGGACGCGGCAAATCAGTCCACGACAGTATCCAGAACCGTAGTCGTCGATAAGAACGTTCCGACGATAGATTCCTTTACCGGGGTCGACAATTCAACATGGTACACGACCGCAAGCCGGGCGATTTCCGGAACCGCCTCCGATACCGGAAGCAGCGGGCTTCTGAAAATCGAGTACCGCATTTCTCCGGACGGAACCGCGCCTTCCTTCGGCGATTGGGTGAGCTTGACCGGCACTTCGACCTTCACGGGAACGATCAGCTTCTCCGACGGAAACGCAAATCTCCTGCAGGTTCGCGCTGTGGACCGGGCCGGGAATACGAGCGTCCTTACCGAGAGAACCGTCTGGATCGACACGATGGATCCTTCCTTCGACATAACCGATCCAGTAACGACTCCTGTGGACAACGGCAATGGAACTCTCGATATATCGATAGAGGCAACCGACGACACGAGCGGGCCGGTAACCCTCTTCGCGAAGGTCGGCGACTATAACTGGGGAACTGGAACCGTGTATTCGGCTGCCATAACCGACATCGACGCGGGCGCCGGGGTTACCTGGGGCGCCACCGTCAACATCGCGGATCTCTCGTCGCTCGCCGCCGGAAACAGGAAAATTTACCTCCGGGTTCAAGACGCGTCGGGACGGTTCTCCATCGTGATGGGCCAATCCATCATCATCGATAAAACGCCTCCAACCGTGACATTCGCTTCGCATTCTACCGGCGCGACAATCAATAAGCTTGTTACATTCTCGGGAACGGCAAGCGACTCGAACGGAATCGATAGCGTTGCCGTCGAGGTCTATAAGAATACCGGAACCGAGGGCGCCCCTACGTGGGCCTGGATTCCGGCTGAAAGCGGCGCTCCGGACGGCACTACATCCTGGGAGCTCGCGGATTTCAATACAAGCGTTATATCCGCAAGTTCCGCACTCTACGACAGCGACGCCGGGACGACAGGGCTTCAGCTCAGAGTCAGGGCGCGCGTACTCGACGCGGCCAACAACGAGACTATCGAAGAACGCACGTTCCTTGTCGATCAGGACGCCGACCGGCCGGTAGTAAGGCTTTCGAACGTAAAGACAGACGGCACAACAACCCTCATTAATACGACCACTGTGTCGGGAACTCTCCTTGACGACGACGGAACCGTCGCGTTGGCTAATTTTGCGGTATCGGAAGACGGAACAACCTGGGCTTCAGCGACTGCGAACTCTGTGCTTTCCAATCCCGGAAACCCGCTTTTCTACGACGTGGATACCCGATCATTCCAGTACTCTCCGTCCGCGGGAGACGGACAGAAGTACTTGTACTTCCGCATTACGGACGCTGCGTTAAATACGTTCGCGACTCCGGTTGCGTACGTTGCGGGCGACATTCTGACTTATCCCAAGCTGCAGTTCAGCACCGATAGCGGAAGCGCCGTGGGAAGCCGCGTAGCATACAAGATAGATACCAATCCTCCGGATATCCAGTCCGACATTTACTTCGATTTCACGGATCCATGGTCCTTCGACGGAGCGACCCCGCTAGCCGATGAATACCGTTTATTGAATAATGCGATATTCGGCGGAGTACGGGCAGAGTTCGCGTTGCGCGTAGCGGCTCGCGACACGGTAGGCATTCAATCCGTCGCTCTGACTGTAGACGGAACTTCGTATGCGATGAGCAAGGTCTCGGGTGTTGCGGGAGATTGGGAAGTATTCACTTCTTCCGCAACAGTTCCGATAGATGTATCCGCCTGGACAAGCGGAGTGAAAACCGTATCCGTTCTGGTTACGGACAACTCGGGTCAGACTTCCTCGTCGACACGCCAGATCGTGATCGACAACACTAATCCGATCGTCGAGGTGTCCTCGCACGCTATGAACGAGCAGGTAACCGGCGACGTTACCTTCCGCGGAACAACCAACGACGGAACTGGATCGGGAATAGCGACCGTTCAATACAGGGTAGGTGTCGACGCTGCCTGGAAGCCGGTAACCGGAACCTTCTCCTGGAATATTGGCTTTACCGGGGCTAACATCATAACGACGATAGGTACATATGCAAATGCTACCCATGCGACAGAAACTTCTGACGACTCAAATGTATGGATATTGCCGATTTATATCCGGGCCATTGACCGAACCGGAAATGAAACCATCGAAACTTTCTACCTGAACGTTAATCCGGATGGTGACAATCCGACCGTTACTGTGCTTTACCCGACTACGGGTAGCACGCTTGGTGGAACGATACGCGTATTCGGAAGCGCACAGGACAACATCTCCGTGGCATCGGTCTGGATGATGATTGATGCTGACGGTGACGGCGATTACGACACTGACGATGTGACGCTTTTGACCGGATACGGTTATACAGTAGAAGGAACGGACGCTAATTCCTGGGGCTTCAAGATCAGCGGTACTGCCAGCTGGAGCCAGTCGATAAACGGATCCGGCGAGTTCAACCCTCCGGATGCCGGCCAGCGAATGATCCGTTTCCGCATTCGCGCGCGCGACAATAATGGAACTGACGGAACCTGGTCGTCCGACAGAATCCTGTATGTCGATAACAATGTGCCACGTATCGGGTCTTCTGATCCGTTGCGTCTGGTACAATACACGGACGAAACCTTTACCACGATAGCCGCCGAACGGGACTATGTTTCTGATATGTATATCCGGGGTGAGTGGTATTTAGAAGGAAGTGTGGAGGATGAAAGCGGTATCAGAGCTATCAATGTCACTGGCAGCGATTCTGGTACATTGAGTACCGAACCGACCTGGTTTATTCAAGGAGCGCTTAATTCGACAACCGGTTTGTATAACTATAGTTTGCGAATACCGGTGGGGCGACCGTTGACGGATACAAGTACCGGTCAGCAGTCTTATAGCATCTATGTGGAGGACGGCAGCGATCCCACAGGAGTCGCTACTCAAGGTATTGTGTTGAACTATGATAATCAGGCCCCTGTGGTGGATGTGCTCACTAATGGCGGTCTTAAGATCGACGCGACTAATCCGATCATGCAGAGCAATAACGCCTATACCTTCGCCTCGACTGTGACAGAGGCGGGGCTTACGGACAGCGGTTTTGAGCGGCTGGTATTCTTCTTTGTGAGAACTGGGGCTACGCCGCGGGTTTATAACCCGATGACCGCGATTAATCCTGATCAGCTTGATACTGATGTAACGGGGAATCGCACTTATTTGAGCCAACTGACCTGGACAGCTGGCGACATACCGCGCCTGCAGGTTAGCGGAGCGACCCGCTCCGGAGAGGACAGCCTCACGCATGCCTCTATTGAGAACAATGATAATGTGCGTATCGGTGGCCTGGTGAGAATTGCTGGTGTTGACCGGCTCATCAAGTCAGTTAACCCCACGACAGGAAATATCACCTTTACGCCGGGTGCGGACGTCAGCTTTACAGACGCGTCCTTTGCCTATGGTTTGGTAGTGGATAATACCACGATAGAGACCGGCGTGTGGACTGGCTCAACTCTGACTTCCATAACCAACGATGACGGTGACCGCATGATTGAATCCGTTGTTAAGTCCGGTGGCAGCTTCGCGTGGGATGCGTCAATCAATTCGCTTAATATTCCTGACGGTCCGATTGAACTGCGCTATGTCGCTTATGACAAGGCTGGAAACTCGGTGGCCGGTGTGGCCACAACAGCCGTATCCAACAACCGCCCGAGAATAGCCCGTGTGCTGCTAGGAACGGACTTGAGCGGCGACAACGCCTTCAGCTCCACTGAAATAGCGACCTACTATACCGCGATCAGTGGTTCAGAGCCGTCTCTGGTTAATCTGGCCTCCTCTTCCTTCATCATGAAGGGTCGTTTGGCGGTAATACCGGAATTTGTCGGCGGTAACGGCACTCTTCGCTACGTTTGGGCCTCCAATGGCACGACCGCTGATGCTTGGGACGGTATAACCTATCCGACAGCGTCCTTCGGCGGTCCTTTGCTGGACTTTACTACGGTTACGCTTAGCGATGACGCCGCCACTTCTTATACGACGTCAATAGTGATTCCGGCCGCTGATGTTAGCGCCATGGATGATGTGCTCAAGCTGTTCTCCTTCGTCGTCTGGGACGAGACCGAAGAAACCACTCAGGGTACAACCAGTCAGTGGGCACGGTTGAATGTGCCGGTTAATGTCGATGTTGTTGATAGTGTAGCCCCGGTTGTAGTGATCAGCCCCTTCTTCTGGACCAGCTCCAGTGTGAACTCACTGTATGGTGGCTCAAAGAATAATGGACACATAGAGATAGGCCTCAACGCTCTCGGCGATACCGATCCGAAGGTCTCCGGAAGTATTAGCATCCGTGGAACGGCTTATGATGACCAGCGCCTGTCTGCCCTGTATGCCTTTATCGGCGCTAATACCGGAACGGTCAGCACCTATGCCTTTACAAGCGCGACAGAAACCAAGGCCTTTGACGGCAGGACTTATGCACGGATGGCAACCTATGACCCGGATACGAATATCTGGACCGGAACAGACCAATGGGCAACCAATGGTTGGTCGTTTACGGTTACCCCGGATTATCAGGATCAAAGTGGACACAAGGTGAACTGGCAGTTGAACATCAACACCACGCGTATCACCAACGTCGCGGCCTTGAATCAATTGATCCGCATTGTGGCAGAAGACCGGACTCCGAATGCCTCCAGCGAGACCGCCAATCCGACCGGGTTGATTTCGACCAATAATGTTCCGGGATATCAGGTGGACGTGGTGCCGTATATTTCCAGTATCACCAATCCGACGGGGCTTAGCGTTGATGTCTTGAGAGGTTCGACCGGGAAATATTCTGTGGAATATCATGCCACCAATACTCTAACGGTAAATGGTTTTAATCTTGGAGCAGCCGGTAATCTTCCTTCTGCAAGAGTGTCTCCTGCAGTAATAACCGCGCCGGCCGGATTGGCTCCGGCTACAACCTTGGTTTCTGCTCAACAAATAACAGTCTCGAAAGCCTTAACTCGATCAGGATATTTGACAGTCTTTGTGAACAGCATTCC
The DNA here is from genome assembly GCA_004294945.1 of Treponema sp. Classification (GTDB taxonomy): domain Bacteria; phylum Spirochaetota; class Spirochaetia; order Treponematales; family Treponemataceae; genus Teretinema. Next base: position 8,279 of record SHOL01000033.1, on the reverse strand, counting down.
GAGCCTGAACAACGTGACGGACACAAACACCGCCGAGTACCATAGCGAGAAGGAAGTGACGAAGGTGTATTCAGAGCGGTGGACCGATGATCGATATTTATGGGTTTGGAATCTGACTCAGGTGCTGCCAGCTGCAACGACGCAGACTTTCTATTATCCTTCAATGATAATGGAAGGTAATCAGCCTATATTCACGTATTGTAATGATAACGAGGGTTCAACCAGAAGGACCACAAGCGATGTAGCATCTGCGAGAAGAGCAACTCTATGGTTCGAAAGACAAACGTCGGTAGCCTATGCGGATGGGGCCTATTGGATTCTTTCGGTTGAGGATGCATTCTCTGTCGGTGCTATCGGGTTCTTGCAAATTAATCGCGATGGAAATGTAGCCGCACCTTATGGAACCGCTGGTAACGCTGTTATTGAATTAATTGGTGAGGATTATACATCCCGGCAGTTGAACCGCTTCCGGTATCCCAAATTGCTTGGGGAAACTAATGGTGCCGGTGCTGATTTGTATGTGGCGTATTACGACATGCATCCAAGTCATCAAAACATCACCTTTATGGCGCTTCGGGCAACTGCCGCGAATACAACTGCTGCAGGTTTTACCCAGGCGACGAATGATGATACACGGGCAGGTCCGGCGTTTGTGCTGCAGCCTGCCGAGGCCGGAGCCGGATTCTCTCAGTATTATGATATGGTCAAATACGGCGCCAACAATATTGCGATCGTGTACTACGATGAGGTGATGTCCCTGTTGAGACTGGCATATTCGACCAATGCGACTACCGGTAACAATGTTGCTAATGCGGCTGCAACTTGGACAACGATAACACTTGATACGGATTTGTATGCCGGTTCGCATGTTTCAATGACCAACGATGCGAATTATCTGTATGTTGCTTACTACGATTCCGCCAACGCCAACCTGAAAACGGTTCGGGTTGCCCATGCGACCATGACCGCAAGTGCGCCAGTCGTAGTAGATTCGTGGCTTTCGGCCGGAACCTGGACAAATATTCAGATGATGGATTTTGATGGAATGGGAACTGCATATGAAAACGTTCCGGTTATTTCGTATTACTCGGATTCTTTTAACGGAACGAAAAAACCCGTCAAGCTGGCGTTCCCGATTGGCTACGCCAATGTTACTAATCATGGCGTGCTAAATGCCACTAGTGAAGCCTTCAGTGGAAACTGGGAAATCATGACGGTTCCTGCCGTAACCGCGCCTCGGGGTGGTATGGAGCAGTTTAATCGAACGCAGATTGACGTGTATACGAATAATGAAATGAACCTGCCGGTTGTGGGCTGGCTCGCGGATCGATTGGAATATGCAAAGTTACAACCGAATAATAATTAGACTTGAGTTTATTGAACAAGGCGGCCGCTGACTCATAGCGGCACATATTCCGGCTCTCCTGATATGGAGAGCCGGTTTTTTTGCGCCTTTCTTGGCGTATCGCGACGGATCGCAAAGGCGTTTTGGATTTGGGGTGTTAGTTCTCGGCGCCGTCGGACTGGAGGAACTCGCGTATATTCTTTGCGAGCAGAGCCGCGTCCGCGGGGTAGGGATAAAGGGCGGTATAGAAGGACGGAAGAGGGCGCTCGGAGGCCGCGGCCCAGAGCCGGGCTTCGTTCGCCTGCCTGTCCGGAGCGGCGGTGGTGGAGTTGACAGGTGCAAGCCCTGTCATTTCGGAGAGCCTGGTTTGAGTTGTTTCGTTAAGCAACATGCTTTTCAGTAGAATCGATTCTTCCCTTTCGCGTTTCTTTCCCGTGGATAACAGGAGTACCGCAGGAGCTGTGAGCGATCTTGGGGTGTTTGCCGTAAAAGCCGGTATTAACACACTGTCGTACTTTTCAACCGTGCGTTGGCTTATTTTCCGGTGATTCGATAAACTCATGAATACAAATGGTGCTGAATTTGTTTTCATAAATGACTCAACATCGTTAAGCGTCATTCTAAACCATTCCGGGTGAAGCAATCCTTCACGCCTCCAGCGGAGCAATATTTCCATTACGTTTAAAAAACTTTCCTTACGAACAAGGTCGGCAGGACTGGTGTTCTTTGCGTCGAGGCGAGCCGATTCCCAGGACTTTTCACCGCCCAGAGATTCTGTTAGGGCCCCAATAAAACTCAATAACGATTCGTCGTCTCCGCCAGCACACAGGAAAGGCCAGGTTGTTTTTGGTGTTCTAGATAGAGCAAGTTTTTCTAGTTGTTCTAGCGTTGAATATGGAGAAAAGCTGGAACTGACCGGATTAGAACGATCCCAGGCAAGTTCAAAATGGTCGAGTAGAATCGGCATGCCATATTGTCTATTCCCAGAATTGGCTGCTTTCCGAATTGCTGTCGGCATGACCGAAAGTAGTTTCTGGTCCGGGATTTGTATGGTTGTAAGGGCTTCTGCCCTGGCCCCGGCCTTTGTAATCAAGATGTCTGTTTTCTTGATTACCTTGTTAAGTTCAGATAAATTTATAGAGGGATCGATAATCAAAAATTTCCAGGCTGTGTTATTTATTTTACTTTCGATGATTGCGGTTTCCTCAATTGCTTCTCTTACACTTTCCGGTACATCGAGAAAGCCGATAACCGGTTTGTACAGGGCTCGTGAGATAAGAACGCCGGCGATTACAAGGCCGACCAGAACCGGTATAGCCGTGAGTACCAGAATTATAGCCAGTTTGCGCGCCGGTTGTCCGTCTGAACGTGTGTCTTTCTTCATAGCTCCATTTTACCACGCCATGGTACATTTCGTCAGGGGAAACAGAAGTCGGCGGAATATCCTAAAAACTTATGGGCACCTCGAAAAACTCGGTTAGTTTTCCTCGGTGCCTTTGTAAATCCTTACAGGATTTACACCTACATTAAGGTGGACCTCTAAAAACTGAAGTTTTTAGAGGTGCCCTTATTTGACGACAGCTCGCGAGATATTAAGGTAATTACAGACGTGTATTAAGTGGCTTGTGTATTCTTCCTCTCCGGAATACACCAGAACGCCATTGCAAAAAATATCAGGTAACAGTGTCGTTAGGTTCTTGAGATTGATAAAGAACTCTGAAGCAATTGTTTTGCCTGCCTTGATTTCTATCGGAAGGAATTGGCTGCCAAGGGGATACAGGAGGTCAACTTCCATCCCTTTGGCGTCGCGGAAAAAGTGCAAGTTAGGCGTCTTTCCCTGATTTAGGCGGTGTTTGAGAACTTCGACAATTACCATGTTTTCGAACAGATTTCCTTTGAGCGGATGATTTGAAATATGATTTGGCGTTTCAATACCACATAACCATGAGGCTAGTCCGGTGTCATAAAAATAAAGTTTAGGACTTTTCGTTAATCGTTTTCCGATATTTGCATACCAGGGTTGAAGACGAAAGACAATATAACTTGCTTCCAGAATAGAAAGCCAGTGTTTAGCCTGTACACCCGATATCCCGGTATCTGCTCCCAAAGAGTCCAGATTAAGTATTTGGCCGACGCGTCCTGCGCACAGTTTTAGAAATCTTTGAAATGTGGTGAGATTCTTGATCTCGCTGAAATTTCTGACGTCTCTTTCTATATAGGTTTGTACATAGTCCGCATAGAACTGGGTCGGATCAAGGGAATAATCATGTACGCGCGGATAAAATCCATAGTAGAGCCATTCATCTACATTTGATACTGCTGTGTGTCCGGACAGTTCGGCGAGAGAAAATGGTAACAACCGTAGAATCCCTGTTCTTCCGGCAAGAGATTGGTTTATCTTGTCGAATATTTCGAACTGAGCGCTGCCTGTCAGGATAAACCGATTATTTTGTTTTTTTTCGTCGACCAGGACTTGCAGATAGGATGTTAAATCCGGAACTCGCTGAATTTCATCGAATACGGCGCCTTCGGTGTATGGTTGTAAAAAACCGATCGGATCATCAAAAAATCGTTCGCGAGTGTCCGGCCGTTCGAAATTTACATACGGCTTATCTGGAAAAAGAGCTCTGCACAAAGTTGTTTTTCCTGATTGTCTTGGTCCTGTTAAGGTAATAACAGGATATTTTGTGGAGAGGTCTTTTACTACCGATTCAATCGTTCGTGAAATATGTGCCATTGTGTAAATCTTAAATGTAATTTTACTTTTGCACAAGCCTGATCGTTGTTCGCTCTTGTATCGCCCTCGCCCTGGTTCGTCCCTCTTTCTCCCTTACATGGCCCTGCACGTTTCAATCTCGAGGCTCTGCGCGGTTCGGTCTTGAGACATTTCTTTCTATAAATTGGAGATTTCAGAAGTTTGCTTGTAAAGTGGGCTTGGGTCATGGTAAAATTATATATATGAAGAATATTCGCCTTCTTGCGCTGGTTGCGCTGATGTTGTTGCCTGTCGCGTTTGCGCAGTCGAAGATGCCCGACGATATGAGCCGGAGGGTGGATGCACTGTTGGCGCCCGAAAATACGCAGGATTTGCGCAAGCTGTTGACGGACAATCAGCGCGCCGCATGGTACGGGGAGCTTGAAAGTTATGTTCTCAAGAAGGCAAGGCAGATGGTCGTTCAGAACGATCTGGACCATGCAAAGCAGATTTGTCTGACGGTGATCGATATTAATCTGGATAATCAGGAAGCGGTTAATCTGTATCAGTCGGTGAATGCGGCTATTGTGAAGCGCGATTCTGCGGCGAAGAAGGCTGCGGAGGCCGAGAATCTTGAGGTGTTCAAGCAGCAGGCGTCCGAGGCGAAGATCAAGCAGGATTTGTCGAAGACGTACAAGACGGTTACGAATACCTCAAGCGGGAAGAAGGTGTACCTGGACCAGGATTTTAATAATCATTACAGCTCTACTACCTGGGATGTGATGCTTGGCCTGGTGAATGTGAAGGCGTTGGTGCGGGAAGAGGCATTTTCGGTTAATTATGGGCTCTCGCTTAACGGTTCTTTGTTTTATCATGGTGAAGATTTTACAATTGGTGCCGATATTAGAGGTGATGCGACTGTGCTGGCGTTTACGGGTCCGCAGACGGTTACCTGGAGCGGTTCCGGGGTGATGTCGGCGGCGAGTAATGCGCTGAACAAGTATTTGGTGCTCCGCCTTGGGGCGTTTTCTGCCGGGTACGGGTTCGGGGTTGCGTCGAAGGAGCCCGAGGTGTTTTTTTCTCCGGTGCTGGGCGCGGGGTTCCGCGATGTCCGGTTTGGGGAGACGGGGCTGCTGGAAACCGGTGTGGACTGGTATGCCGGGCATCTGTATACCGAGGGTATGATTGCGGCTGCGGGGGTTCATCTGGGGCTGACGGTTATTCTGGCAGAAATGCAGGATTTCGATATCCATGTGCGTATGGCGGTGCAGGATGCGTTTATGCTGTATTCGTCGGGGATGACTAACGATACCAAGGTGACGCTTGCTATTGGAGTTGGTAACTATGATTAAAAAGTCGCGTGTACGGGCGGTTGCGCTGTTGTTGTTGGTGTCGTGTCCGCTGTTGTTCGCGGTGGACGATGAGCTGGTAACCCGGTATTTGACGGCTGCGAATAATCAGTATTCGGCCGGAAATGTGGCGAAGGCGTTTGCGTATATTAATAATGTGCTTTCGTCGTATGCAGACGAGCTTGTTCCACAGAATGTGGAGGTGCTCTCTGAAACTATCTATTACGGGTATCTTGAGCAGCTGAAGAAGTCCCGGGACTGGAAGGCGTTTGCAGAGGTCAAGGGGAAGCTGATCGAGTTTCCGTATGTTTCCAGCGAGCGGATTGCCCGGTCGGTGAAGGTGCTTAATACGTACGAGGCGCAGGATGCGGCCTGGGGCGGGGGCTCTGTGCCCAGTGCCACAGGCGGGCCGGACGGGGCTGTGCAGGGTTCGGGCGCTGTGTCCGGCAGTGCGGCTGCGGCTGCGGCTATTTATAATAATCAGTTGAAGAGCAATGTGCTTGAGCTGCAGCTTGCGCTGGAAAAAATGAAGGCAGAAGCGGCTGCGGAGGCTGCGCAGGAAGCGGATGCGCAAAATGCGGAGTTCCAGCAGGAGTTGCTTGCGACGCAGCGGGAGGCATACGAGCGGGCTCTTGCGGAAACGCGGGATGTGTCCGGTTCGAGCAGCCGGGTGTTGTTGCTTTCGTTGCTGATTCTTACCGGTTTGATTCTGATTGTGTTTATTGCGGTTATTGTCAATGTGCTGATTAATCTGCGGAATACGAAAAGTCAGAACGATAAGTTTGTGGAGACGCTGAAGGCGGTTTCCGAGATGACGCAGTTGAATATGACGCAGCGGGTTCAGCTTGATGCGCTTCCGCCCTTGTACGGTGCGGATTCGCAGATGCGGATGATCGGCAGTGCGATGAAGGAAACCGGTTTGCCGTCTCCGCCGATTACCGAGGCGGAGAAGAAGGAGTTGGCGGATCTTGCGCAGAAGTGCCGCGAAATTGGGGCGAGGATTGATGCTGCGACCGGTAGGAAGAATAATTCCAAGAATGTGGCCGAGATGGTGTTTAAGCTTGCGCAGGAGATGGGTGTGGCGCAATACGAGGCTACGCTCTTTTTCAGTGTGGCTATGGTGTACGATATTGGCTTTCTGGAGGTTGACGCGTCGCTTTTGCAGGCAACGAGTTTGACGGAGGACCAGAAGTTCGAGATTCGGAATCATGTAAAGCAGGGTCTTGCTGCGCTTTCGTTTGTTCCGGAGAAATATATGTCTGTGTTTGCAGACGGTGTGCTGATGCATCACGAGAATATGGACGGTTCTGGCTATCCGGAAGGCTTGTCCGGATCGAGGATTCCGTATATTGCTCGATTGATCCGGGTTGCAGAGTCATTTGTCGCGCTGATTTCGCGACGCAATTACCGCGATATTTTCGACAAGGAATCGGCTGTAGCGGAGTTGCGGTCGAGTCCCGGGCTGTATGATTCTGAAATTGTGGATGTGCTGGAGACGATAATTTGATTCGGTCATCCTGAAAAAACAGCCGCTCTGACGAGCGGCTGTATCGTTTTAAAAGCGGATGTCTTTCGACTGCGATGTTATTCGATGACGAAGGTGCGTCCACCGTGCAAAAAGATGCTGTGGCTCAGGTATCGCCGGACTGCTTCGACCAGGACGCGGCGTTCTACGTCTTTCCCCATTCTGATAAACTCGTCTACAGAGCAGGTGTCCGCAACCCGGATGACGTCCTGGAAGATGATCGGTCCCTGGTCCAGGTCTGCGGTGGCAAAGTGGCCGGTTGCCCCGATTATCTTGACGCCTTTCTGCCATGCCTGGTGGTAGGGTTTTGCTCCCTTAAACGCGGGAAGAAAGCCGTGATGGATGTTGATGATTTTATTGTCCCAGCGGGCGCAGAATTCGGGGGTCATTACCTGCATGTATCTGGCCAGTACGATGAGGTCGATGTTGTACTGTGCAAGTATTACTTCAAGATCTTTTTCGTAGGCTTCTTTTCCCTTTGCGACGTCCACCTGGAAAAAGGGTATATGGAACGATGTGGCAATATGGGCCAGATCCGGGTGATTCGAGATGATGACGGGAATGTCGCAGTCCAACTCTTCGTCTGCGTGTTTCAGGAGGATTTCGTACAGGCAATGGCTTGTTTTGGAAACCAGAACCGCTACGCGTTTTTTTCGGGTGTTGTTAAAAAACTGCCACTCCATCGAGTAGTGTTCGGCTGTTTTGGTAAAGGTTTCTTTAAACAGGTCTTCTGTGAAGGAGGCGGTTCCGGCAAAGGATACCCGGCAAAAGAACATGCCAAGATCGGTTGCGGTGTGCTGGGCAAGGTTCAATATATTTCCGCCGGTTTTCGCAATGCATCCGGTAACGGCTGCGATAAGTCCGCTCTGATCGGCGCACAAGACGGTCAGGGTGTAGGTTTGTTGTGTCATGGGATATACAATAGCCTGAATGGGTTTTTTGGGCAACGGGCGGCGGGGATTCGCCGGGATTGGTGCCGGGGGGGGAAAAAAAAGACCGGACGAAAGGAGGAGGAACGACCGGTCTTCTATAGGTAGAACGTGGATGAAATGTTGATGAGTGAAACATACTGGATAGGAAATAAAATTACAAGCGGAAATTAACGAAAATGCAGGTTTTTATTGTAAAACTGTGTAAAATGATGCGTTATACCGCATTCAAGGCATTGTACTTAAGGTGTAAGGCGGTCTGATTGTTTCCTCCAAAAAGTCGATGCACAGGATAAAGTTCTGGTCGGTATGTTCGTTGATCAGTACCGAAAAGGTTCTGCACAGATTGCCGGATGCAAGTGAAAGGTAGACATCGGTCAGGTATCTCTGGATACCGAGGGCCTCGAAGCAGGTAAAAAAAGCCTTGAAGGAATGA
>SHOL01000032.1:2450-18585 GCA_004294945.1 Treponema sp. | reverse complement strand
ACAGTACGGGATCGCTTTTAAACACTGCTGCCACCGCTACGTTCACCGGAGCGGCACAGACTATCAACGCAGGCGGCACCGGTGCGGGAAAACCCTTCGGACCAGTTGCCGTCAGCGGAACCTACGAGCTTTTAACCTCCGACTTCCAGGCGGGAAGCCTTTCAGGAGTCGGGACCCTTGCCACCGGAGACCGGAACCTTACAGTCGCTGGCGGAGACCTGACCATAGCAACGCTGAGCGCCGACGCAGGAGTGACGGTCGAAACCATTACCGTATCGGGAGACTTCACGCCGGGCACCTTCACGGCCGAGAACTCGACGGTCGTCATGAACTCGGCCGATGCGCCGGTGGTTGTAAAAGCTCTCTCCTACAATAATCTGACGTTGGAAAAAGGCGCTGCGGCAAATATCGTGAACCTCGGAAGCGGCGCCTCGATCGGCGGAAAGCTCACGGTTACGACCGGCACGCTCAATCAGGGCGGCAGCCTCACGGTGACCGGCGACATAGAGATCGCGGCCGGCGGAGAGCTCGTTACCGGAGACTACAACCTTTCCGCGGCAAACATCACCGAACTCGGAGCGGGCGCGGTCCTTGACGCGTCGGGACAGACGACTGCCGGACGCACCGTCACCTTCAGCGCAGGCATGACGCTCGTTGCTAGCGGGTTTACGCCGGGCACGACGACAACATTGACGTCTTCGGGGACGGGAAACCTGACGAGTGCGGGGAACAATGTCGGGAACTTCGAGAAGACGATCGGAGGAACGCTCACGCTTCAGGATGCGCTCGATGTCAACGGCACCCTTGCCATCACGGCGGGAACGCTAGCGGCAAATCAGAAGAACATCACGCTTGCAGGCAACTGGACGAACGGCGGCACCTTTACCTCCGGAGGCGGCACACAGACGGTTACCTTCGACGGCGCCTCAGATCAGACCATCGTCTCGGGTGGAGCGAGCTTCTACAATCTGACAATCAGCAACAACGGAATAAACACGATATCATCCAATGTTTTGCTTAGCATTCTCAATAATCTCGAAGTTCATGATAATCAGATTCTAACGGTGCAAGGATCGATTTCGGTTACCGGCAAAACACTTATTCACACGACACAGATACACTCGAGCGGCGACCAAGTGTATTCCGGAACAGTTACGCTGGGAAACAATGTCGTTTTTACTGCCAATAATGCCGGCACTAACCAACTGGTCAGATTCAAGGATTCAAGCAAGGCAGTCACCGGTGAGGCAAGCGCAAGAGAATTGACAATTAAGGACTCGAACGCACAGTTTGACGGTCCGGTAAGCGGCTTGATTGCTTCTATTAAGGTTGATGGTACGACGAACATCAACACGAATGAAATCACTTCCACCGGCGCACAAATCTACGGCGACGCAACCGGAATCGACACGATTACCCTCGGCGTAAATACAACGCTGACAGGATCGACTGTAACCTTCAACGCGCCCCTTGTTGCTGCTGCGCACACACTCGACATTGCAGGAAACGCAGTATTCGGCGACTCGACCGGCGACGACACCGCAACGGGACTGGCAGGCCTTTCGGTTTCCGGCTCTGCGAAAATCAACACCACAGCAATTACAACAACCGGAACGCAGCTCTGGTCCGGTCCGATCACTCTTGCACGCAGCACGACGCTCACCTCGGGCGGCGACCTGATCGCTTCCGATACGGTAGACGGCGAGTTCAACCTGACGCTTGCGTCCGCCGGCGTTTCTACGTTCAGTGGAGAAATCGGCTTGAAAGCTGTTGAATCTCCCAATGGTCTTGGATCCGGCACCGGCGCGTCCATTGCGATACTCTCCGGAGGATCGACTACATTCGAAAAGGAACTGCGCACGGCTTCAGGCATTCTTCAGGATGATGAAACAGGACTTGTTACATTCAAGGATTCGGTTCAGATCAATTCTGCCGCCGTACCGACAGAGTTCCTTTCCGATATCGCCTTCGATTTTACCGGGCCGAAGTCCTTCGTAAGTGCCGGAAACATTGAGATCGGAACGGACACTGTCGACGATGCAAGCCGCGACAAGGTACAAATAACAGGCGGTGCAACCTCCGGTATTACAATCCGCACAACCGATCCGGCGAACGGGCGGATCACGCTGAACTCGACGATTTCGTCAGCCATTCCGGTGACAGTGGAGAACGCGGGACTCTTCATTACCAACGAGAACGCGGACACGGTGCTGTCCGGAACCGCCGAATTCATCCAGCGAGCTCCATCGTCGCCGGTCTCGCCGATAACCGACAACCGCGTACAGCTCGCAGGCGGCATCGAAACCTCGGGCAGCCGCATCGAGTTCGCATCCGACGTCTTCATTTTCGGAACCGCCGGGCCGACCAGTTCCATGAACCTCGGCGCCGCTCTCAACAACGATTCCACAGACCCTCAGTCGGTGCATTTCGCGAAGGACCTCCATATCGCCGCGCCGGGAAAAACCGTCCATGCGCTGTCACCCTGGTACTCTGACGCAAATATAATTCTCTACGGAGGAACGCTCGATTTCTTCGATGACACATCGCGCACAGGACTCACTGCGCTGAAAGACCTTGTGTTGCTGAACGGCAACCCGGCGGGCTCGCCCTCGATGTACGACGACGGAACGCCGGGCGCAGAAGCGGGCGGAAACTCGGGAGTCGCAGGACTTTTCGCGTACCACCACGCAGGCCGAACCGGACGCACCGCAGCGCCCAACGCCGCATTCGAAACCGCATACCCCGACGGAACCGCGATGGCGGCTTCCTACTCTGGCGCTATCACCGAGGAAACGCTCGCGGGAAAGACAATAACCGTCCATGGGAACTTCTACGCAAACGGTGTGGACCTCCTTGCCAGTTCTGCCTGGACGCTTTCCATTCCGGACAACGATCTTGCGACCAATAGCTTCGCCGAAGCGTACCGGCTGAATGTGTCGAACTGCACCGTCGCAGTCTCCGGCGCCGGCGCAACGGGAACCTACCACGCATGGATCGCAGCTGGCGGGGAAGGGACGGGTGCCGCAAACGATGCCGGAGGAAACGTGCCAGTCTCTACGTCTGCCGACGGAAAAACGGTCTCTACCGGATGGTCGTTCAGGCGCCCCCGCCTTCTTGCCGAGAACGCAAGTCTTGCAACCGGTGCCCAATTGAGCGGCACCTATACCGTATTCGACGACGTCATCCGCGTCGAGTTCTACGACGGTGCAGTTTCGCCGGCCGCAGCGACAGCGGTGAACACAAAGAGAATTGAAAACTCGAACAATGAAATCGAAAAAGCGGTAGCCGCGGGCGCGCTGACGTTCAATCACAACGGCACTGCCCGCACTGCCTTTACCGGCGTCTTTAAGGACGCGGCATGCACGGTTCCGACGAGCGACACAACTACGCCGAACGAGCGCGGAGAAACGGTCGACCTTTCCGTGTTTTATCTGCGGACAAATCCTGCGGACGCAACGCAGCGGTGGAACACCGACGCAACCGGCACAAGCGCCGGGGACCGGGACGCTTCCGACGGTACAACAAGTACGGACCGCGGACGGGAAGCGGATAGTCTGGCCGGATACCTGGCAGCCGCTCCGGAAACCCGCTCTTCGATTCCGGACATAGAAATCGCCCGGGCGCTCGAAAGCCTCTACGAATCGCTCCGCGACGAGTTCAAAAACCGCGTCGCCCACTATGAGGGCGCCACCGCTACGCCGGGAATACCGAATACAGCAGAAGGAAAACGTTTCACTGCGACGGGCGACCGCGCGCGGCCGGCCTTAGTCGAAGTCAAGGCGGCGCAGGATCTCCATGTTGCCGATCCGAAGAACAACGCGTCGAACTATCTGCCTTGGGATGCGCACAACTACTTCGAGCTTCGCTGGTCCGAAGCGGTCGATATCGGATCTCTGGCCGACGACGCCTGGAACGTACGCAGTACGTACGACTTTGACAGCACAACGCCCGTCGGCGGCGACACCAGAATGGTCGGCGGAGAACTTCTGGCATCGGGATTCTTCCGGGCAACACGGACAGGCACGCCAAACCTCGCGCTTGCAATGGGCGTGCGGAACGATATCGTCGGCACAACGCCGGCCGATGCGAACGATCAAAAGAGTGCAAACGGCCTGTACCGGAAATTCGATCTTGAACCGACACAGAGTGAACTTGAAAACGGACAGCTTGTTCAGGCAAACGTTCCTGCGCAGAGCCACCGTCTGCGCGTCTATGTCGCAGGCTACGCGGAAGGACCTCTTGCGGCGAATGCCTCGTCCTGGAAATGGTTCTGGCCTGGCTACATCGACGAAATTGCGAATCCCGCCGGAGCGCTCGCACAGGCAGAATCGAACCCCCTGATCCGCGACCGGGCCGCACACCCGAATATCGTCGAACCCTACGAAGACGACGACGCGGTGTACGGAAAAGCCGCGGGAACAGGTCCGGCTCCCTCGTTGCTTGCAAACACGACCAACAAGGCGGACATCCGCATTGTAGAACCTTCCTACGCGCCCTCCTGGGACACGACTTTCCCGGAAATCGCGCGGTACAGAAAGAATGCTGCCGCGGAATGGACAGCGGCCGAAGACCTATTTGAAATCAGTCCCGTCGATACGAACGGCGACGGTTTCATCGACCGGCTCGAATTTCACCTCTTGGACGACAAGCCCTTGTACACCGCAGGCGAAGCCTGGCAGTGGGTAAGCCGCCAGGGCTGGTACGCAGGATCGGACCGCACTGCACCAACAGAAGCTGCTCCCGACAAACGAGGTGGCATAAGGGCTGCGTCCATGCTCAAAGCGGTGGCTCCGGACGGGACACTCGAAATGACCGTGGACGGATTCAAGGCGGGAAAAGATTCCACCGACCTTACGACAGCGTTTAACATATCGTTCGGAACCTCGGTAACCGACAGCTTCTTCGACAAGAACGGCGTTATCAACGTGCTGGAAGACCCCTACTTCAGCCTGTACACAACCGGACTCAACTGGCGCGTCACCGATCCGATGTTCGTCTCGTACGACCAGAACAAAGGCTTCCTGACAGACCTTGCCGGACTCAGAATACAGTCGCACGGAGCCCGCAGGGCAATCGACAAGACCCCGCCGCGGTTCACATTCACCATTCAGCCGATGGGAACAATGGAACTCTACATGGTCTTCTCGAAACCCGTCATACTCAAGGGTATCAAGGATCCGGAACTGCCAGACACGACAATCGATCTGCAGAAGTGTCTCGAGATCATCGACGGAACCGGCGGGAACATCGTCGATCAAACCGTTGCTGCCCAAAGCAAAATGACAAAAGACCAGATCACGCAACTCAACCCGGAATACAATGATAAGGATGAGCCAGACAAGCTGTACAGCAAGGACGCCGTCATCAAGCTGACGCGGCCCCTGACGCTGCAGGAAATCCAGACGCTCGCGCTGGCTCCCCAGAAAAAAGAACGTGAGGACGAAGATTCAAACATGATCCTCAACGTCTCTCTCGTTGAAGACGAAATGGGCAACCGCATGCAGGCGACGGAAACGCACCGCGTCACCGACATTGGCATCAACGTGGTCGATCCGCTCTACGCCTCCGACGGAGTCAACACCGACGGCACCTTTGGCGCAGGAGAAGGCGCGCTCCGCATATTCGACGGCTCCGGCAGACTGCTCGACCGCGACATCACCATCGGAACGCGCATCAATCCGGGAGTCGACGCGCCCACGCTCACACCGGACGACCTCCAGCTCTTCTTCGACGCAAACCCGACGAAGGACGTTATGCCCACCGTCTACAACGACTGGCTCGGACGCAACGCCGAACTCTGGCTACCGTCCATACTGCCCTCGTTCAACGCGAACGCCAACTTCGCCGCGCGGTCCGAAAGCCCGAAAGCAACGGTAGACGAAAACCGCAACTTACGAAATTTCATCATCTCGGCGAACGATCCGGAACTCGAAATGGGCAACGAAATCCAGTTCCTGTTCAAGTACGGAGACCTCTACTGCGCGCGGCTCAAAGACCCCTCGGACATCACGAGCGTCGATCCCTGGCGGTTCGATATTTCCGGCATCCGCATGCAGCGGGGCGGCGTCACAATTCTCAACAACGTCATCGACTCACTCAAAAAGGAGAAAACCCTCTTAACCATCGACATGCCCAAATCGGGAAACCTGGTCATCCAGGTCTTCACCATGGACGGCAACATCGTACGCACCCTCGAACGCAACAAAAAAGGCGCCGGCACCTACACCTACTCCTGGGACGGCACAAACCTCTCGGGCAATCCCGTGGCGCGCGGCATGTACTTTATCCGGGTCATCGGACCGGAAATGGACGAGATCAGAAAGGTACTGGTAGTAAAAGAATAGAAATGCACTTCACAGTACAAGAAGCAGGGAGCTCGACGAAGGGCGAACGTTCGCTCTTCGGAGCCCCCTCATGCGAAAGCTCAACGAGGGGCGGACTCGGATCAGGCGGGAACCGGTCCTGGTTATTCGGCAGAACCTTTTCGCTTACTCCGGGTATCCGTCGGGATAGGCGCGGAGCTCCGGCTGGGCGAGCAGCACCCGCCCCGGAAGCGCGCCGTCAAGGTCGATAACCAGTTCCATCACGGGCTCGGCCGACTTGTCGGGGAACATCAGGTTGCCGTTTTCCACCTCGACTTCTACCCGCTGCCAGCCGGCCGCAGACGGGTCGTACCGAAAGCGGGGCTTGGTGGAAACAAGAGAAACCGGCGTTGCCTGCATCTGAACTTCAAGACAATCAAGCCGGTACGGCGATGAATGCGCCCCGACCGACGGATCCGCATGGACCCATACCGAAAAACGGTACAAAAGGTCCTTCAGCTCGGGCTCCGTGTCGCCCTGCGCCAGCAGAAGCCTGAGCTCCAGGCCGCCGACTTTTTTGATCGTTATGTCGTCGATAGTGACGATCCACCCCGGCCCGACATCAAAAACAAGCTCATCTTTTTCCGAACCCTGTGCCTTGAACTGGCTCGATGCGCGAAATGTCTCCGTATTAGCAGAAAACGGCTCAAGCTGTTCGTTCATGCGGATCAGATTGCTTGTACCGGACGGAAAGCCGGCGGCGGACTTCCAGCGAAAATCGGCAACATAGAGCGAGCCTTGCGTCAACAGCTCCGCAGGCGGAGTGATCCGATAGCTGACCGGTAGATTCGCCTCGATTGAAAGGACTATCGAACGTCCATTGATCGCTCCCGTTTCTACCAAATTAAAAGTTGAAGGAAATTCGCTTGGGGAAGTCAACCACAGTCCCGAAGAAGCCGGATTGTCCGCATCATCCTCAAAATCTCCGCCTTGGGCAAGGTTGTGCATTTCCAGCCGGTACACGAGAGCCGCGGGCGAAAGGCCGTCCGGAACCGACCCAAAGCCCGCGCCGCCGGCGGTTTCATAGCCTGCATCGGAGACTTCCTCCAGAGCCAGGTACTCAAAGCCATCCCAGCCGTCGTAACGGTAGGAAAAATCCCATACACCGTGGGCTGGAGTTCGGAATCCGGTATCGGGATCGGCAGGCGGCAGGTCGACGGCGGCGAGCAGTCGGTCAAAACCGATGCCGGCAATGAAGTTGTTGTCGTAGTACGGGTCGGCAAAGGGCCGTTTATAGGTAAAATATTCGCAGGAGCTCAGGAGCGCAGCGAAAAGCAGGGCTCCGGCGGCGAGTTTCACTGCACCGGCGAGTTTCACTGCGCCGGGGAGGGAAAAGTGCGTATATTTCTGTGCGGAGTGCCGTAACTTCTTCATGCTGTTGGTGCTTGTAGTATAGCTCTTTTAATTGCTCCTTGACAAATCGGGAAAAAAGATGAATTCATAAGCCTATGAGTATCGACAACAGGCGCGCACCGCGCTTCCGCGATTTTGCACGGGCCAGGCTCGACGAACTGTGCCACATGAGCGGATATCTGGAAGACCTCAGCCTGCATGGCTGCCGCGTGCGCTTTCCGCATTCGTTCGAGATCGATACCGATCAGGAATATACCCTGTCCATTCTGCCCACGCTCCGCTCCGGCCTGCGCGAATTCTCGCTCCGGGTTCAGCCCCAATGGACCGAAGCGAGCACCGATTCCATCGAAATAGGCTTTTGCGTTCTCCCCTCCCCCGGCATACAGCTCTACGGGCGCTACGTTGAACTGCTTTCGCGCCTTGAGGTGGAACAGCTGCAGGAAGCCTGATGGACTATCTTCCCGGAAAAGCCTGGCTCCCCGTTCCCGACTTTGAACAAAATCTGTTCGACGAACTTTCTGTCGATCCCGCAAAACCGGGCAAGGGCTTTTCGCAGTACGGCGACTACCTGTATTCGGACAAACCTGAGCCGGAAACCTACTGGCAGCGCTGCATACTCCAGAAACCCTTTATCGCGCACTTTTCCAGCATCGGCGAGGCGGCAAAAATCCTGCGAGGCATCCAGCGGAACTGGACGCACCATCCGGTCGCGAACTTCCGCCGGGCAGAACTGATCAAGGAAAAGCTTCCCTATATAAATGATAATCCACGACCCTTTCCGTACGAAGTTCCACGATCGCCCATGGGCATCTGGAGTCTTCTGGACGATCAGACGCTATTTGCCTCGGCCGCAACATCGAGTCCTTTTCCGGCGGGCGAACTGCGCTTTCAGGAAGACCGCGTGAATCCGCCGAGTCGGGCCTACCTCAAAATGTACGAAGCGCTCGCCTGGGTGCACTATCTAGCCGGGACTCCACCCGACGCTTGTGCGCAACCCGGCGCTTGTGCGCTTCCGGGTCCCGGCTCGAAATGCATCGACGCGGGCGCCTGCCCCGGCGGCTGGACCTGGGCTCTCGACCGGCTCGGCGCCTCAATTACCGCCATCGACCGGAGCGAACTCGATCCCCGGCTCATGGCAAAGCCGAATATTACCTTTCTGAAGCACGACGCCTTTACCCTCAAGCCCGAGGATTTCGGCCCGCAGGACTGGGTGTGCTCGGACGTCATCTGCTACCCGCCCCGGCTTCTTGAATGGGTCCAGTCCTGGCTCGACTCCGGACTGTGCGGGAACTTCATCTGCACGATCAAGATGCAGGGAAAGACAGACCACGAAACCACCCGGGCGTTTGCCTCGATTCCCGGAAGCAGAATCGTGCACCTGACTGTCAACAAGAACGAACTCACCTTTATCCGTCTTGCTGCGAACGCCGACAAATCGGCTATTTGACGGAACCGCCAATCCCGCCGTACACTGATACCGGTGCTTCGGTTGTGTGTCCGATCTATACAAAATCATTCTGGTCGACGACGAAGACGAAGTCCGCGGGCGGATTTCCTCCAAGATTTCGGCCGAAAGCGGTTTCGAGGTTGTCGGTACGGCGGGAAACGGCTACGACGCGCTCGAACTGATCGAAAAATGCGTGCCCCACGTCGTTCTGACCGACATCAAGATGCCCTATATCGACGGGATAGAACTCGCCCGCATTATCAGACGCGACTGGCCAACTATCAAGATCGGTTTTATCACCGGCTACGACCAGTTCGACTACGCGCGCGAGGCCGTCCAGCTTGGCGCCTGCACCTACCTGACCAAACCGCTCACCCAGGACGACATTTCCAGTTGTCTTGTCTCTCTCAAGCAGGATCTGGACACCGAATACACCGAAAACTACAACCGCGAATGCATCGCACAGCGCTATCAGCAACACTTGCCCCTGCTTGTGGACAACTGGTTTGTTTCGGTTCTTGCATCCGGAAAGGCGGCGAATCCGGACGACATCGCGCAGCTCCGCCAGTACGGGGTTTCGCTGGACGATTCAGCCTACATTGCGGCCTGCATCCGCGTCGAACGGGACGTTGAGCACTGGGGAATCATTGAATTTGAAAAACTGAAGCTGTCGGTACGATCCCGGCTCGATTCGACGCTTGCGCAGTACGAGTTCGAATACCACAGCTTCGCATTCCAAACCAATCTCGTGTACATCATCAAGGAAAAGGGTGCCGATTTTGGCCAGGAAACGGAACTGATCTTTAACAAGATGATCCGCACCACCGCACACTACCTTTCCGTCAATATCGATATCGGCGTCAGCCTGAACCACTCAGGCTTCCCGGAGCTCGGCAGCGCGTACGGAGAAGCGGAGGCGGCGCTTTCCGCAAGCAAGTTCGGCACCGATTCGCGCGTGTTCTTCTTTGGCGAAACCGTAGACCGCGAAGCCCGACCGGCCATATTCCGCGACGCCGACGCCCGAAACGTGGAACACCTGTTGCGTTACGCAAGCGAAGACGAAATTCTGGATTTTCTTGGCGAACTCAAGAATGCTGCCGTCCAGGACGCCCGCTCATCGGGCGCGCTCAACCTGTATGCGCTGAATCTTGCAGGCATCGTGGCAAACTATGCGGCTTCCACCGGAACCGACATCAACGAAATCGCCGGCGGGGATATATTGGACATCCTGCCAACCCTCCGCAGCTTCGACAGCCTGTTTGCCTGGATGCTCGCCGCCGTGCGGAAAACCCGCGAGCACTCGCTCGCCTCGCGCAGCTGCAATGCGCGGCGAATGCTCGAACAGGCCGAAGCGTACATCCAGACGCACTTCGACGACCCGAAGCTGACCATGGAATCGGTGTGCGAGGAAATGGGCATCAGCATTTCGTACCTGAGCCAGCTGTTCAAAAAACACCGAGAGACAACCTTTGTCAAATTCCTGACTTCCATCCGCATGGAAAAAGCCATCGACCGGCTCAAGAACTCGGGAGACCGGATTGTGGAAATAGCGGCGCAGTGCGGGTATCAGGACGTCTACTACTTCAGCCACAGCTTCAAGAAATATACCGGCGTTCCCCCGAAGAAATACCGCGATGAAATTCTTTAAAAAGCCCATCACCATCGGCATGAACGTGTTTCTGATGACGTTCAGCCTGGCCTCCGTCGTGCTTCTCCTCACCAGCATCGTCTTTTTGACCGTATTCACCGGCATCGTGCATGAAAATATCGAGACGCAGGCGAAGGAAATCAACAAGCAGATCGTCCTCAACTTCGAAAGCTACATCAACAGCATCATCGAAACTGCCGACTACATCCAGTTCGGCAGCGTCAACCTGGATGCGGAAACGGACGCAGCGACTATCGACTCCCTGTTCCGAATGAACACGGAAATTAAAAAAGACATGGTGTCGATTTTTCTCTTCGACACCGCAGGACGCAAAATTGCCGGTCCGACCCTGGAATTTGCCACCGGAGGCTCGGTCGCGGACAAAGACTGGTTCCAGACCGCCCTCCGGATTCCCGAAATCTACAACTTCAGCACGGAGCAGGGCTCGAGCGTCGCCGAAAACCGCAGCGAACAGGTTATCACGGTGTCCCGTTCGATTCGCTTCAAACGGGCCGGCAGGGAGGAAAGCGGGGTCCTTTTACTCGAACTGAACTACGACATGATAACCGACCTTGCGCGCAAGACGAACCTCGGGGAGTACGGGCATCTGATGATTCTCGACGATCAGGGCCGCCTCCTGTATACCTCGGAAACGGGAGAACCCCGCATGACACTGCTGAGCGCAAAGGAAGCCTCGTCCATTTTTCTGGGAAGCCGCCGGGTAACGTTGTGGAACACCGATATGTTCATCAACGTGAATACGCTTATCCAGACGCGCTGGCTGATTGCGACAGTCAGCAACATCAACGGCATCCGGAATGCGGTAAAACGGCTTGCGCTGATCATCGTGCTGATCTATTCGGTGTCCATCGCAATCTGCGCAACAGTGGCTGCCGTCATTTCATTGCAGGTTTCGCGCCCGGTAAGCCAGCTCAAGACTGCGATGCTCAAAGTAGAGGAAGGAGACTTTTCCCGGCAGGCGTCTGTTTCAGGACAGACGGAAATCGTCTCGCTCGCCCATTCGTTCAACGCTATGACCGGGAAGATTCGTGAGCTGATGGCGCGTCTTGTATCGCAGCAGCGCGAAAAACGAAAGATGGAACTGCAGGTGCTCCAGAACCAGATTAACCCGCACTTCCTGTACAACACGCTCGATTCGATCGTCTGGCTCGCCGAGCACGACCGGAACAAGGACGTCATCACCACCGTCGTCGCGCTCGCCCATTTTTTCCGGATCGGTATTTCCAAGGGAGAAACCTTCATTCCCGTCGGCAACGAGATTTCACACGTACGCAACTATCTGACCATCCAGAGTATCCGCTACGTGAATAAATTTACCTACGACATCCAGGTGGACAGCCGGCTGCTCGGCTACCGGGTAATGAAACTGGTGCTGCAGCCGATTGTGGAGAATGCGATTTATCACGGGATCGGGGACGAGGACGACGGGAAGATCAAGATTACCGGCACGATCGAAAACGGATACATGGTGTTCCGCGTGTGGAATTCGGGCTACGGCATCAGCGAGGAGAAGATACGGGAAATGTACGAAACCATGCGCGGAAATCCGGAAAAGCCGAGCGTCGGTATCCGCAATGTGTACCAGCGGCTGAAGCTCTACTATGGCGACGAGGCGGAGGTGATTATCACGAGTATCCAGGACGAAAGCACGACGGTCTCCCTGCGCATTCCGCTGGAGCCGAAGGAAGAACGCGATGAATAAAAACCCGGTACGTCAATTCAATTTCCGCAGGCCCGGCATTGTCGCTTCGGCCGTTGTCATGATCGCGGTAGTTTTCGCTTTTTCCTCCTGTCCGGCACATACGCCAGCCGCCGGAATTTTTGTGTACAACGAATCTGATCCGTTTATGCACGAGTTCGCCGAGCAGATTGTGCGGCAGGCAAAGGGGCGGTTCGCAACAACACTGTACTACGCAAACAATTCGCAGCTGATCCAGAACGAGCAGATAGAAGCGGAACGCGCAAAAAAAAGCGATATTCTATTGGTGAATCCCGTTGACCGGCTTGGAGCCTTTGCGATTATCCGAAAAATGAAGGCAGAAAACGTTCCGGTGATTTTTTTCAACCGCGAACCGCTCGCCGCGGATCTTGCGCTGTGGGACCGGACTTTTTATGTCGGGGCACGGCCGGAACAGTCGGGACAGCTGCAGGCTCACATGGTTATCGACCTGTTTGGCGGCAATCCGGATGCGCCGAACGAGTACGACCGGAACGGTGACGGCGTCATACAGGCGATTTTGTTCAAGGGCGAGCAGGGGCATCAGGATGCAGAAACCCGAACCACGGAAGTGCTCCGCAGCTTCGAGAAGACCGGCTGGAAAGTCGAGCTTCTCGGTATGGAAATTGCCAACTGGAACAGGGACGAAGCGTATTCGAAGGCAGGAAGCCTTCTGGCGGCATGGAAACCCGCCCTGGAACTGGTACTTTCCAACAACGACGACATGGCGCTCGGCGTCATCTCCCGCATGCGGCAAGAAGGTTGGTTCAAGGATTCAAACGGCAACGGCCGCATCGACCAAAAGGATGCAAGCTGGATTCCGGTTGTCGGGATCGACGGTATTGCTGATGCCCGCGAATCCATTGCGGAAGGATACCTGTACGGGACGGTAACAAATAATTCGTTGCAGATGGCCGCTTCGATTGTTGAACTGACCGAAATGCTGCTGGGCGAACGGAGCGGACAGGAACTGTCTGTTCCGCTGACGGACGGAAAGTACATCTGGGTTGACTATCAGCCCTATATTTCCCGATAACAATCGCATGTCCGGCGCCCTTGTGCAAAAAATTGCAAATTTTTCGCAGATTTTTCCATTGTTGGCGCAAAATTCCGGCCGTACGATGAGTACATAGGGCGTTAGTAAAACGCCCGCACATCGTAAAGGAGAGACACATGAAAAGAGTAATCGCAACAGCAGCACTCGTGGTTTTGGCGGCAGCTTTTGTCTTTGCAGGCGGAAACAAGGATACCGGAGCGGCAAAGCAACTCGTAGTCGGAGCCAACATTTACAGCTTTGCCGACAACTTTATGAACGGCGTCATGAAGCCCGAATTCGAGCGCTATGCCGTAGAAAAGGGCGTCAAGATTGAAATCGTAGACTCCGAAGGTCAGCAAGCCAAGCTCAACGACCAGGTCGACGTGTTCATCACCAAGAAGGTTAACGTACTTGCCATCAACCTCGTAGACCCTGCCGCAGCCAGCGCAATCATTGCAAAAGCGAAAAAAGCAAATATTCCGCTCGTTCTTTTCAATAAAGAAGCGACTGAAGCTGGCGCAATGGCGTCCTACGACAAGGTATGGTACGTCGGAACCAACTCCGCCGAATCCGGAATTATCCAGGGCCAGATGATGGTAGCCGACTGGAAAGCCAATCCCGCCTGGGACCTGAACAAGGACGGCGTTGTCCAGTACGTGCTCCTCAAAGGCGAACCCGGACACCCCGACGCCGAAGCCCGCACCAAAGAATCCGTCAAGGCATTCGTAGATGCAGGAATCAAAGTTCAGCAGCTCGCTCTGGAAGCGGATCCCAACTGGTCGACCCAGCACGGAAACGACAAGATGGCCGCATGGCTCACCTCCAGCTTCGGCAAGGACATCGAGCTGGTAATCTGCAACAACGACGGTATGGCGTTCGGCGCAATCAACGCCCTCAAGGCTGCCGGCAAGAAGCTCCCCCTGTACGGCGTGGACGCTCTTGACCAGGCCCTGACCCACATCGCCGACGGCGAAATGAACGGAACAGTGCTTAACGACGGCGTTAACCAGGCCCGCGCAACACTCGACCTCGCAATCAACGCGGCAAAGGGTCTCCCGGTAACCGAAGGCACCGCATGGAAGCTGACCACTGATGGTGCGAAGGCTGTCCGCGTACCGTACCTCCCCGTTACCCCGAAAAACTACAAAGATTTCCAGAAGAAGTAATCTTCCGGCAAAGACGCACAGAGACTATCCGCAGGGAAAAATAACACCCTGCGGGACGGACGGACACCCCGGAAAACAACGTTTTTCGGGGTCCGTACGTCCAAGGAGCATCAGGGAGGTAACCAGTGGAAGATTGTCTGCTGAAAATACGGGGCATCAGTAAATCCTTTTCCGGCGTTCCGGTCCTGAGCAAGGTGAATCTCGACGTACGGACGGGAACGGTTCACGCGCTCATGGGCGAAAACGGCGCAGGAAAATCAACATTGATGAAATGCCTGTTCGGAATATACAAGAAAGACGAGGGCGAAATTTTCCTTGAGGGCAAACCGATCAACTTTACCGATCCGAAACACGCGCTGGAAAACGGCGTTTCGATGGTTCACCAGGAACTGAACCAGGTCCTCCAGCGAAGCATTACCGACAATATCTGGCTCGGACGATATCCGACCAAAGGTCCGTTCGTCGACGAAAAGAAGATGAAAAAGGACACAATCGAGCTGTTCAAACGAATCAATATCCATCTTGATCCGTCGACTCCGTTGCACAAGCTTTCGGTTTCGCAGCGGCAGATGGTGGAAATCGCAAAAGCTATTTCGTATGACGCGAAAATAATCGTACTTGACGAACCGACTTCTTCACTCACTGACAAAGAAGTAGAACTCCTGTTTTCCATAATAGAAATAATCAAGAAACAAGGGGTCGGGGTCATCTACATCTCACATAAAATGGAAGAAATCTTCCAGATTTCGGACGATATAAGCATTCTGCGCGACGGACGATACATCGGTACCGAATCAGCCAAAACAATGACCAGGGAAAAGCTGGTCAGCATGATGGTCGGCCGCGACCTGGAAAAATGGTTCCCGCCCAAAACAAACGTTCCCGGCGATGTCTATTTTTCGGTACAAAACCTGACAACAAAATACCCGCCTGTCGTGCACAACATCAGTTTCGATGTCCGCAAGGGCGAGATTTTCGGAATTGCAGGACTGGTTGGAGCCGGGCGGACCGAACTGCTCGACGCGCTCTTCGGTGTACGCACCCGCGCAAGCGGAACAATATCCGTCAACGGAGCACCCGTTGCAAACCTGACCCCTCACGAATCGATCAACAACCGCTTTGCGTATCTGACGGAAGAACGGCGCGTCACCGGAATTTACCCCATGGCAAACATCACCTTCAACTCGACAATTGCCAACATTCAGGCGTATAAAAACAAGCTGGGCTTGCTGCAGGACAAGAAGATGGACGAAGATGCCGATGAGGCGATCAAGTCGATGCGTATCAAGACGCCGAGCAAAAAAGAGCCGATACGCTCCCTTTCCGGCGGAAACCAGCAAAAAGTCATCATCGGCCGCTGGCTTCTGACTGAACCGGACATCCTC
>SHOL01000032.1:0-2440 GCA_004294945.1 Treponema sp. | reverse complement strand
TCCTCCTGCTCGACGAACCGACGCGCGGAATCGACGTCGGCGCAAAGTTCGAAATCTACCAGCTAATTATCAAGCTCGCCGAATCGGGAAAAGCGGTTATCGTCGTTTCCTCGGAAATGCCCGAACTGCTCGGCATCACCAACCGCATTATGGTTATGAGCAACGGCTACAACGCCGGAATTGTCGACACCGACAAAACAAGCCAAGAAGAAATTTTCCAGCTTTCAACCAGGTATCTGAACCAGACAAGGGAGGCAGAAGTATGACCGCCAGCGCAACAAAAAAACTCACACAGATGAACAGTCACGACGTTAAGGAACTGCTGATGAAGAATGCCATCGTGATTGTCATCCTGATGATCATAATCGGCATCATCATCAAGGAACCGGCCTTCCTTTCCGGTACGGTATTCAAAAACATCCTGACCCAAAGCGCAGTCCGCCTGATCCTCGCCTTCGGCGTCGGCGGCATCATCATCATCCAGGGAACCGACCTTTCGCTCGGGCGCATGGTCGGCTTTGCGGCAGTCATCTCGGGCTCGCTTTTGCAGCGGCTGGACTACGCCTCGCGCTTTTACACCGACCTGCAGCCGCTGCCCCTGTTCGTCCCCCTGGTAATCTCCTGCATCGTGTGCGCTTTCTTCAGCGGCGTCTCCGGCTGGGTAGTCGCCAAGTTCAAGATCCATCCCTTCCTCGCCACACTCGGCATGATGATAACCTTGTACGGAATCCTTTCGATCTACTTCGCCTCCGGCGACCCGGGTCCCCAGCCGATCGGCGGATTCGACACCCGCTACACCGAAGCAGTCATCGGCTCCACCTTCGGCATCCCGAATCTCGTAATCTATGCATCCATCGTCAGCGTGGTCGTCTGGGTTCTCTGGAACAAAACCACCTTCGGCAAAAACCTCTACGCAATCGGCGGCAACCCCGAAGCAGCGAAAGTGTCGGGCGTCAATGTCTTTTGGACCACCATCCTGGTCTTCGTACTCGCCGGAGCACTGTACGGCATCGGCGGCTTCCTGGAAGCGGCGCGCATCGGCAGCGCAAACAACGGAACCGGCTACGGCTACGAACTGGACGCTATTGCAGCCTGCGTTGTCGGCGGCATCTCGTTTTCGGGCGGAGTCGGAAAAGTGTCCGGCGCCATCGCCGGTGTCCTGATGTTCACCGTCATCAGCTACGGAATGACCTTTATCGGAATCGACATGTACTGGCAGTACATCATCAAGGGAATCATCATTGTTGCAGCCGTCGCAATGGACGCCCAGAAATACATCAAAAAAACCTGATACCATTGTACTAACAGATCGAGGCACAACGCCTTAACAGGGGCGATATCGACGCGAACCTCCGGTTCGCACTTCGGAGCCCCCTCAAGCGAACGAAACACGGACGGAGCAATCGCCTCTGTCCGTGTTTTTTTTGTGCCCATGTAGCTCTCGATTTTTTATGCGCTATCCGGTATACTCGGTCGAAATTCAACACGCGGCGTTTATGCCGCTGGAGGCTGCTATGTCCGATATCGCAACAATACTTACCGAATGCCAGGCAATGCTGTCCGGGCATTTCCTGTTGTCATCCGGGAAACACTCGTCCCAATATTTCCAGTGCGCACGCCTCTTGCAATATCCGGACAAGGCGGCTCAGGTAATCGCCGGCGTCGCCGAGCGAATCAAAGCCGACCAGGCTGCGGGAAAGTTCGCCGCTGATGCCGTTATCGGACCCGCTATGGGAGGCATCGTCGTCTCCTACGAACTGGGCCGGCAGCTCGGACTCCCCGCTTTTTTCACCGAACGGAACGAGGACGGAATAATGACGCTTCGCCGCGGCTTCGAAGTGACGCCCGGAGAGCGCATAATCATTGCAGAAGATGTCGTAACAACCGGCAAGTCTACGCTTGAAACCGCCGAACAGATACAGGCAATGGGCGGGGTAATTGTCGCTTCGATCTGTGTAGTCGACCGGCGGCCGGCCGACGCAGCAGACCCCTTCCCCTGGCCCCTGTACGCCGCGCTTCGCCAGCCTGCAGTACTCTGGGACGCATCCGGGTGCGAACTGTGCAAAGAAGGCAGGACACCTGCCGTCAAGCCCGGATCAAGGAAAGTATTCTGAAAAAGCAGGCCAGAATGCGTCGCGCTGCGGTTGTCGCCACAGTCTTTACTGCGAGTTTTGCTGCTGTTTTCGGCGCAATTTTTTCCGCCTCCTGCACGACGCTTGCCCCGCTTCACGCGACTGACGGCAGAATAATAACCGAGGCACAGACCGATCACCGGCTGCTGCGTTCGCGTTCCGTCGAACTGCACACAGCCCGATACACAGTACACAAAACCTTCCCAGTGCTCGACGCCGGCATACCGTCCGCGCCCGTCATCAACACCCGTGTCGAAGAAGCGATCCGCGCTGCAGAACGGGATTTTCTCCAGGCTGCGGCGCAGGCG
>SHOL01000218.1:3056-3296 GCA_004294945.1 Treponema sp. | reverse complement strand
GTCCTGAAGCACAGAAGAATCGTACACCTTCGATGTTTCGGTTTTGATTATCGAATCAACAGTCGACAGGATAGAATCGCGGAAGGAAAGAATCAGATTTCGCCCTGCCTGGCTTATCGCCGAAACAGCAGCTTTTTCCATTCTGGAAGCCTCATCTTGGCCTTTTTTTACAATGGCGTCCGCTTCGTCCCTGGCAGCCTTGATAATCGCAGCAGCCTTCGATTCTGCATCCCGGACAAT
>SHOL01000218.1:0-3046 GCA_004294945.1 Treponema sp. | reverse complement strand
GCGCTCGCCGTCTCGATACCGTCTTTTTTGATCTTTTCGACCAGTTCCTGTAATTGAACTTCCATATTCACCTCTTGATAATTATGTAAGAAAACCTCTAAAACTGAAGTTAGTTAAGGCGCCTACAAATAATGTATGTGGAGATTCCTGCAAAAGCAGAAGCCTTTTGCAGGAATCTCAAAAGTCAAAATGCCAAATAGTTTCGTGTCTGTATCTTTGATCGGGAATCAGAATCGAAAGCGGAAACTCCGGTCTGTTCGGGGAATCCGGAAAATGCTGTGTTTCCAGACAGAATCCTGATCGTTTCCCGTAATAACAGCCGTCCTTGCCCGGTATCGAATCAAGGAAATTACCGGTATAAAACTGAACGCCAGGCTGAGTCGAATACACCGTCAGCGTTCTTCCGCTGACCGGTTCATATACACCTGCAACCGGGTTGAGAGACTCTCCGGCACGGTTTATTTCCCATGTATGGTCATATCCGCCGACAACAGAGCCGATATCTGTACCGATTGCTTTTGGAGAACGAAAATCGAAGGGTGTGCCTGCAACATCAAGAATGTCACCGGAAGGTATTGCATGTTCATCGACAGGGATATAGCGATCACAGAACAGCTGAACGGTGTGATCCTCTACGGACCCGGAATCATGTCCTGCAAGATTAAAATACGTGTGGTTAGTCAGATTGACCGGAGTGGGAGCATCCGTCTTTACCGCATACCGGATAATGATTTCATTGTTCCTGCTCAGACTGTAGGTAACGCGAACGTCAAGGTTACCGGGAAAGCCTTGATCTCCGGCCGGGCTTTTTTTCCGGAAAATAACGCCTGCTTCACTGGTATTGACAAAAGAATCAGATTCCCAAACCTGGTTATGGAATCCTTTTCTTCCGCTGTGCAGACAATTTCCGTGATCATTCGCTTCCAGACTGTGGGACGCGCCGGCAAGGTCAAACCGTGCGCCGGAAATCCTGTTTGCAAAGCGCCCGACCAGACAGCCAAAATAAGGAGTATTGTGCAGATATCCGTGCAAAGCCGGAAATCCGAGAGCGACATCACCGGAACAGCCGTTGCTTTCCGGAAGACAGATGCTGGTAATCGTACAACCGAAATTCGTCACCGAAAAAGACATGACGCCATTTGAAACCGTATACAGCGAAACTTTTTGACCGGAAGACAATACCCCAAAACTTCTTTTTTTGACTTTCATGATGCGCTCCAGAAGACAGTAAATCAAGGGCAGCTTTAAAAAACCTCAGTTGTTCGAGGTGTGCTTGGTATGTTTCCAGTTTATGCTACTCCTGCCGACTTGGCAATAGCTGCTAACTTGCCTTGCATGATTTTTTCGGGGTATAGTATGGTCAAAGGGGTGAGTCTGTGGGTGGATATTATGAACGGCTGGGCGACATACTGCGCGACACGCTTGATTCTGACGATGATCCGTTCGAAACCTGGAATCCTCATGCAGGAAAAGTCAGGCAGGCAGCCAATTTCCGGGAAAGAACGCCTCCGCCAAAAAAGCAGGAACACTCGGAGTACTACACAGTCCCTACAGAGCTCATTCCGGAATTCGCGGAGCTTGGCCTGGTTCCGGGAACAGCTCCTGAAAAATGCAAGGAGCAGTGGAAAATACTGCTGAAAAAGTATCATCCAGATCTGTCTGGTTCTGCAGAAAACGAACGGGTTTCATATAACGAAAAAACCACACGGGTTACCGATGCCTACCGGAAAATTATCCGCTGGTATTCCACCGGAAAAATTGACTGACCGCATTCAGCTATCGCTTCCATCCCCGCTTCCGTCTCCACCGTCCGGTGCCGATACAACCCCGTATTCATCCAGTTTTCTGTGCAGGGTCTTTCTTCCAATACCGAGAATTTCTGCCGTTTTACTCTTATTTCCGCTATTAGCAGACAAGGTCTGCAAAATAACCTGTTTTTCAGCCTCGGCCATCGTTACACCAACCGGAATAAGGAGCGACGGCACCTCTGCTCCGGAACGGATCGAAGGGGGCAGATCATCGAGCGTAATAACGGTACCGGACGTCATTACCACCGCGCTTTCGATACAGTTGCGCAGCTGCCGGACATTTCCCGGCCAATCATAGGCATACAGGGCGGAACGGGCTTTTGGATCCATACCCTCGATTTTTTTCCCGTTTTCTTCGGCAAACTCGTGGACAAATGAGGTTATCATCAGGGGCAAATCGTCTTTTCGTTCACGAAGCGGCGGAACATGAATGCGGACGACATTGAGCCGGTAGTACAAGTCTTCCCGAAACCGGCCCTCTGCAATCTCTTTCTCGAGATCCCGGTTGGTTGCCGTAACAACCCGAACATCAACCTCAAGCGTGTCTTCTCCACCAACCCGTTCGAACTTTTTTTCCTGAAGCACGCGCAGAATTTTTATCTGGACGGTCTGGTCGATTTCGCCGATTTCGTCAAGGAAAATAGTGCCGGAATGTGCCAGTTCAAAACGGCCCCGCTTCCTGGACACAGCACCGGTGAACGAACCCTTTTCGTGACCGAACAATTCACTCTCCAGCAGAGATTCGGCAAGAGCCGCGCAATGCACCTTGACAAACGGATTGTCTTTTCGCGGAGACAGGTTATGCAGCGCATCTGCAATAAGTTCCTTGCCGACACCGCTTTCTCCGGTAATAAGAACGGAGGCTTTTGTCGGCGCGACACGCTTGAGTACTTCGAAAACCTTCATCATAGCCGGACTTTTACCGATTATATGTTCGAACGATTTCCTGTTTTCGACTTCCCGCTCAAGCTCCCGATGCTGCAGAATAAGTTCCCTGCTCTGCAATGCACGTTTGACCAACAGCGAAAGACGATCAAGATTAAGAGGTTTTGTAAGAAAGTCATACGCCCCGGCACGCATCGCGTCTACCGCACTTTCGACAGTTCCATGGCCGGTCAGGACGATCACGGGAACTCCTGGTGTTTCGGACGTGACCTTCTTTAAGACTTCTTCACCGCTCATCCCGGGCATCCGCAAATCAGTGATTACCAGATCTATATCTCCGCGCAGGGCTATAT
>SHOL01000217.1 GCA_004294945.1 Treponema sp. | reverse complement strand
TCTGTATATAAGCGTTTCCAGAATGAAACCAGCGAGTGGAATTGCTCCAAACAGAATGCTATGGGGAATTTTCTTTTGCGGTTTCTGGAGAAAGATCAAGACGAACATGCCCGGCATAAAGAAAAGGTTGGTAATTTTCGCCTGGTATGCAAAAAAAAGCATCAGTGCAGAAAGCATGAGCGATCTGATCTGTTTTCGGGCATCAGTGCCAAAGACATACCCGGAAAAGAAATACACCATTGCCAGAATGTAGGTCAGACTGAAGATTTCCGGCCGCACCTGGGAGGCCGCACGTATCTGATACGGAAAGAAAATCAGGCACAACGTTGCCAAAACTGCCGTTTTTTTGCCGAAGAGCTTCCTTCCGAGCAGATATAATAGCAGCGTTTGAACCAGTGCGTTCAGTATCGGCATCGTATAATATGCATTCGGACTGACCCCGGTAATCAACTGCTGCACAGCCACCGGAACAATTACGCCCCATCTGACCGTCCGATGGTTAATATACGGATACTCGATAGCCGCACCCTGGCTGATCGCCTTTGCGGAATACCAGTAATCGCGTTCATCGATCCCCGTATGGATCATCATCACGGTCCATAGCCGGAATATCAGAGTGACAGCTAGCAAGACTGAAATGAGCAGATAATCTTCTCGAGAAAGCCTGGTTTGATGCGTCGGTGTGTTCATATGAAAAAGAGTAGCATACATCCGGAGTTCAGCGCAATTGGAGATTTTTTTCGTGTATTCCCCGGTTCTGTACCACAACACTGGAATTTTTGTAGGTTGCATTCTACACTTTACTGTATGGATTCAATTATGACAAAAAAAGAGCATCAATACACCATATTGATCATAGACGACGAAGCGGTTATTCGGGAAACATTCCGGAACTACCTTGAAGATTACGGGTACCGCATTTTTACCGGAGAAAACGGCGAGACAGGCATACAACTCCTTGAGCGGGAAATTCCCGACATCGTCCTGACCGATCTGCGTATGCCCGGTATCGACGGGTTTGCTGTGTTGCGTCATTGCGCCGAACGCTTCCCCGACCTTCCGGTTATCGTGGTTTCAGGAACTGGTCGCATTCAGGATGTAGTCGAAGCCTTGCATGAAGGCGCCTGGGATTATCTTCTAAAACCTGTAGATAACATGGACGTACTGCTGCATATAATTCGTAAAGCAACGAGCCGTCTCGAAATGCTGTGGGAAAACAAACGCTACCAGCTGCACCTTGAAGCCGAAGTTGCGCGGCGTACGCACGAACTTGAACGTAGCAACCATGAACTGGAAATATCCCGGAAACAGATTATTCGAATTCTTTCCCAAGCAGCCGAATACCGTGATTTCGAAACCGGGAACCATTTTATGCGGGTAGGCAGCATTTGCGCTTGTCTGGCCCGCGGAATGGGCTGGTCCGCCGAAGAAATTGCCTGTCTCGAGCTGGCGTCTCCGGTACATGATATCGGGAAAATCGGTATTCCCGATCACATTCTGCTTAAGCAGGGACCGCTCGAAAAAAACGAGTGGGAAGAAATGAAAAGGCACTGCGAGTACGGTAACGCAATCCTCAAGGGGAAAACCATTCCAGATTTTTTCCTCTCCGATACCGTCGGAAAAATTACGGAGCAATACGGCTGTTCCATGCTCGCCCATGCAGCCAACATCGCGCTGTATCATCACGAACGTTGGGACGGCACCGGCTACCCCTCAGGTCTTGCCGGTGAGTCGATACCTGTACAGGCGCGGATTACCGCTGTTGCGGACGTCTACGACGCAATCTCGAGCAAACGCCCGTACAAGGAACCGTGGACCGAGGAGGTCAGCCTTGAGTATATGCGCAAGCAGTCCGGCTCTCAATTTGATCCCGCCATTATCGATGTTTTTTTTGCGAACATCGACACCATACGTCGGATCAAGGAGCAGTATCGGGATGCGTAAGCGGTCTGTCTCCGTCAGTATTGTGGCGGTGCTCGCCGCTATACTCGGCCTTGCTTCCTGCCAAAAAAATCGGATGGAATCTGTTCCGGTTCTGTCTGTGGGGATTAACCGCAGTCTCAAATCGGCCCCGGTTGTTATGGCCGATGTACATGGGCTTTTCCAAAAAAACGGTATATCGGTCGATATCAAAATCGAAAACTCGGCAGTTTCGCTGTTTGACGGACTGCATGAAGGATTCTACGACCTTGTCTGCGTTCCGGAATATCAGGCAGCAGTTCATGCGTTTGCCGATACCGACTTCCGCATCCTCGCCGTCCTTAACCGGAACCAGACCCGATCTCTTGTCTACAACGGTCGAAAAGTTGCCGGCATCGCCGATCTGGAGAGGAAAAGCATAGGACTGGCGCGAAACAGTTCGGCAGAATACACCTTGTACCGCGCGCTTTTGGTAAACGGCGTGGATGAACGAACCGTGAGTACCGTGTACTACACGCCGGAAGAACTGCCGAGCGCTCTTGCAAATGGAGAAGTCGACGGCGTTATCGTATGGGAACCCTTTACAACCGACGCACTCAAGCTGACCGGTCTTGCCGCCAGAACAGAGAACGTTCATTTCGGCCGGGACATGTACTGGCTGCTCGTTACACGGTTGGATATTAGCGCAACCCGCTCGGACGATCTTGTCCGCCTGCTCAGCTCTCTTGAAGAATCGATCGGTCTTGTCAACAAAAAAAAGAGCGAGACCGTCGGACAGATTGCATCCGCATTGTCTCTGTCTCCCGATTCTCTGATCCTGGAATGGGAAGCCTACACCTTCAACCTTGAATTGCCGCAGAGCCTCCTCGTTTCGATGGAACAGGAAGCGCTGTGGTATCAGGGGCGGTATTTTCCGGAAATTGAACTGCCGGATTTTCTGGACGTCATCGATGTTGAACCCCTTTCTGCCATACGTCCGCGACATGTAACGATCGCCGTCGACGGAGGTTCCCGTGTCCCTTAAAAAAAACCTGTCGATCCTGCTTGTCGTGCTGACTCTTTTTTCGTTCCTGGTTCTTTTCATATTTACATCCAATTTCCGGCAGTTTTTGAGCAACACAGAATTCCACACTGCCTTGAACGAAGCCCGCTGGTCTCTGGAAACCACAAAAGTCCTGCTCGAAGAATACCTTTTGCAAAAGAACCCCCGCGTGTCCCGTCAGCTCAGAATCAAATTCGATACCTTCAAACGCGATGAGTCTTTTCGCAACCTGGAAAAATGGGAGACTGAATTTCCCCTTGTTTCGTCTCTTTTGTCGAAACGTACGGATTTAGTGTACATTGTTGAGCTGCTTCTTGCACAGGAGGAACGCGACGGAATCTTTTTGCCCGACACAATGCCACAGCCGGACGCGCGCGTGGGGCTCGCACTGCCTGCTCC
>SHOL01000031.1:9707-19224 GCA_004294945.1 Treponema sp. | reverse complement strand
CTTGCGCGCCGCAATTCGCATTGCCGCAGGATTCGCCGGCATCTTCGTCGTGTTCAATTTTTTCGTGTCGCAGATCGGCCCGGTCATCGATTCCATCATTGCGCGGCGCGGACTTGAGTATCCGGTAATGGACATCGGCTGGCCGCCGCTTGCCGCGATCACCTGGTCGTCCGCGCTTACCCCCATCGCAATCGTGCTCGTCATGCTGGTCAACCTGGCTATGCTCGCATCGCGCACAACAAAAAACCTGTACATCGACTTGTGGAACTACTGGCATTTTGCCTTTCTTGGCGTACTTATCCAGTCGGCAACCGGAAGCCTCGCGCTAGGTTTTGTCTCGGTAGTTGTAATTACGGTGTTTACAATCAAAATGGCCGAATGGTCGGCTCCCTACGTCAGGCGCGAAACCGGTCTAGACGGTATCGCCGTAAGCCCGCTTTCGGTCGTCGGCCTCCTTCCCTGGGCTGCCGCGCTGAACGCCCTGTTCGACCGCATCCCCTTCGTCCGTTCGCTCAACTGGAATCCTTCCGGCCATGCGGGAAAAAAGGACCCCTTGCTGGGCGAGCCCATGGTCATTGGTTTTCTGGTCGGCGCGTTCCTTTCCGCGCTTGCGGGCTTCGGCGTCCGCGAACTCCTCGAAACCTCGGTCAACATCGCTGCGGTGATGTTCCTGCTCCCAAAATGCGGAGAACTCATTGGCCAGGGAATGGGCGCAGTATCCCACTCGTTCAAAACCCTGGTTGAACAAAAGTTTCCGTCGTTCACCGGGCTCACCATCGCGATGGATACCGGCTTCCTTTTAACCAATCCCTCGGTCATCGCAACCGGCCTCATCCTGATGCCCGTCTCGCTTGCCCTTGCCTTCATCCTTCCCGGGAATCGCGTGCTCCCGGTCGGCGACCTCTCCAACCTCATCTCCATTTTTTCGCTTTCGGTTCTCATATTCCACGGCAACGTCATCCGCTCGGTGATCGCCGGCATCCCCGTCATCGCCACCTTTCTCTGGTTCTCGTCGAGCCTCGCCCCCGTCTTTACCGCCGAGGCCCAAAAAGCGGGCATGGACTTCGGCGCTGCCGGCCGCGAAATAACTGCCTTCACTGACGGTGGCAACCATATCCGCTTCTGGCTCTACCACCTGTTCAGTCTCGAGCCCGCCGCCTTCGCCGTAATCCCGTTCTCTGCAGTCCTCGTTTTCATCGCCTGGAAGGCTTCCCGGAAGCTGGCCTCTTCGATGCTGGCCTCTGCGATGCGGGCTTCTGCCAAATAAGGGTGCGCTGCCGAAAAAAAAACACCCCCTGAAGCGTCTGCTTTCAGGGGGCCTGGTTCAATTCAGAAAGCGCATGTTTTTACATAGTTTTCTTACCCAGTGTTTTGCAACTGTTCCGTTTCAGGGATTGACTTTGGTATAGATATTGCCGGTACCAACTACTAGCAGATCGCCCGTGAACAGTATGTCCAAAATTAGTGATCCACCGTCATAGGTCAATGAGAGCTTGTTATTTCCTGGCAGGGTGTACTGGACGGTTTGTGTGCCTTTCGCTTCTCCGAATGTAGTTGTTGTGCTTTCATAATTCGTTATTGTGATCGTGGTTTCTGTAAAACTCCATTCCTGTTTGTAGTATCTCATCCCGTCGTCTTCAGGATGCGAAGTAATTATCGACCAGGTACCGATCAGCCCTGTGCCGGTTCCTACACGCTTCAACGGGTTAAAGCACAGCTTGCCGTCAAGAATAGTTATAGAATCTGACTCATCGTAATCTGAGAGATTCCATTGATCTGCAGATAGTTCCAGAGGATCAAACGTATTAATAGATGAATACCAATTGGTACTTCTCCGGGTGATCACTCCCTCGACAAAGGTATACGTGCCTTTTTCTGCGCTATACCAATAATCGATTTTTGTTTCATCCGTTTTTGACGTTGTTGTTCTTTTTGAAAAAGTAAGAAATGAACCATCCGATTCGATGTTAAGTGTTTCTTCTTCAACAACAGTAAACTCTCCTCCTGCGCTGTCCTCGTCGTCCCATGTATCAGTCATTTTCCAGGACCCCAGGATGCTTTCCGCAGTCGCAGGGGTTGCCGTTGCCAGGGTTATGCCTGCCGGGAGTTTCGATGCGGCATCGTCTGTATCCGCATCGGTCGGCTGTTCGCAGCCGGCGAGCAGCAAGAATGCAATGAGCAAAAAGGCAGCTGTAGCCGTCTTGTGTCCCAAATCTCTGGTTCGATGTGTCATGTTCATGAATTTCTCCTGATCAATGTAGTGTATCCGTGCGCAATTCTGCCGCGGACATCTACAGGCTAACAGGAAAACCTGGAAACCGAAATAAGCATATATGGAAGTGTGCATGAATAATTGCTTAGGACGTTCCCGTCAACTCCCCCCCCCCGCTCGGAGCACAATGCTGGTCTTGAACGACGACCCGTTACGCATCGTTATTACCGGCGCCACCTTTCCCTGGAACAACGTGAAATAGAAATCACTCTCGGCGCATTCCGGCCTCAGGACTGACATTTCGATCATTAAAATTGAGCATCAAGCTCAACGCGGAGTGATCGAGAACCGAATCAGTGAACGCTCTCGCCGCTTCGATGCTCGATTACGAATTATTGTTTTGTGTACATAGCTTCTTCGAATGGAACGTCCCCGTAATACAGAAAAGTAATTCCGAAGAAATCTTGCACTACCCGTTTAGTGAAAATAGTTTTAAAATATTTTGTTTCTTCGAAATCCTTGCCGGTACTGATATTCTTGTAGCGTATTGAAAGCGTGCCGTCCTGATTTACTGTATACGTACCGCCTTCGCTAATCAGGTTGTCGTTTAACCTGATTTCCAAGGTGCTGTCGTCAAAGAACTTCGTATCGATTGTATAACCGATACCGTAAGTCATCCATGAGGAATATTTCGATGGCAAGGATGTCAGGCATTCATCCCGGGCCGTAATTCTTTGATACTGAAAATTCGTGCACAGTAAACCTTTATACATCAGCACTGCTGGACTTAATGTTAAGTAAGAATCGCTCTGTGTATACTGGATCCATCCCGAGTCGTCATCGGTAAACGCTGTGGTGTTGGACGAACGGAAGAATGTCGGTTTGTACATGAGGCGGGAGATTTGGTTTGTCTGGCGATCTTCTACGCTCTGGCCTGCCGAAATAGTACCTTTCAAGTCCTCGTAGCGAATTTCTTCCTTGCCAGACACATCTGTTTTGATAATTTTATCTTTTTGTATGAATGAAGTATCCTCTGATATGGTGAAAATCGTGGTTGTCGTTTCTGTATAGTCGTCGTCCACACTGGTCTTGTCAGTTCCCTCGAACGATTCTTTCCTGGTTCTTTTCCATGTTCCGACGATTTCTGAAAACTTCGGATAGTACGCCATTTGGGGGACGATCAGGGCGTATGTTTTTGTCGCGGTTGCCGTTCCTTTCCGGAATGTCAACGTAAGATTGACTTTTTTGTCCGAAGATGTGGAAGGGGTTACCGATCCTTGTGAAATCACGTTTTCTTTGTCCGAAGTTACGTTAATTTGTACGCCCGTATTGGTGCTGTATGGGAAAAAATCTCCTGTCACCGAGGATTCCGTATCGTTTTTTGCCAGTGGCAGCTTATACGATCCCAGGAACGCATTCAGCTCGTCCTGATCTTTTTTTTCCTGTTCAAGCTTTGCATCGTCGTTATTTATGTTGCACCCGGACAAAGTAAGAAGAAATAATAACCCTGATAAAATATATGACCCCTGCTTTTTATTTTTCGTATTCATGCATTCGCTCCTTCAAGTGTGTGTTAATACCAAACAAAAAGAAAATGAAGTGATCCGGATGCCTAATTACCTATGGTATGCATCCGGACTGTTATCTGTTTTTTAGTTTTATTTTGATTCCCGAATCTTTTTCAGTTGTTCGTTGATTTCAAACAGAACCATGACGGGTGGAAGTATGATTGCTTCGATGATGAATCCTATTGAACCTCCAAGAAGACAATAGAAAAAGACAGTAGTTAATTCTCCACCCATTATCTGGCCGACTGTGTAACCTAATAGGATGCCTAGCATGATAATTATCCATGCGATTGCTTCTACAACTTTTGTGTAAATCGTTGTCAGTTTTTCAAGTAGCATAAAATCCTCCTTTAGTGTCATAGAGCAGCTGTCTTGATATGCTCTGTGTATCGTAAGCGTACTATTGAATTACAAAGCCGGACAATAAGCATTGTTGGAAGTTGTTGAAAACAATGGCTTAATCCTGATCGGCTTTCTGTCATGATTGTGCGTCGCGCCGGTTGATCCGGCCTGCATGCCTGGCCGGGTATGGGTCGAGGTTCATCGGCTTAGGTTGATCTAAGCAAATAAATGGAAAGATGTTAAAAAATCCTGATTCATTTTTTTATGCGGGAATTATAAGATGAAGATGTTAGTGAAAGGAGGATTTTATGGCATCTGATTCAGTGGTTTTGGAAAAGGCGGTGAGGGCTCTCTATGGAATATCAAACCAGGAGACTGATTTTCGCGAGGTCAATTCTATTTTTAGCGATCTTAAGAAACTTGAAAAGAATGATCCGGCTGCGGTTGCAAAGTATGAAGGAGCATCTTTTACTGTTCCTTTAGCTATGGCTCTGGCAATGGATACTCGCGGGTGGTGTCTTTATAGGAAACTTCTGGACGAGGTGGAAGTTCTTACTGCCCAGAAGGATGCTTCGAGCGATGAAGAGAGCAAAAAAAAATATGCAAGTAAAATCGATGCTGCATGGACTGTTCAGACCCCAAGCATAATAGGTGATTGGAATCGATCTTTAAAATATCACGAGATGGCTGCGACGCATTACGCTCTAGCGAATATTTACTTTGTTCTTAATAAGCAAGGCAAGAAAGCTTTAGCACATATTCAACGTGCGGTTCAACTTGATTCGAAGAATTCAGACTATCAAGAGCTGTTGAGAAAAATTGAACCATGGGCACAGTCGTTCAAAGGTAGCTTTAAGCTGCTGCTTGGTTTGGGCGCTTTTAGTATTTTGGCCTTGGTTATGGGCTTCTCCAAGCTTGATTGGTCTATGATATTTACAGGTATTGTCTTTTCGGCGTTGACGGTCGGATACTTTATGTGGAAAAAACAGTAGTTTGTTCGGGAGCAATGTATGGCATTCGAGTACGAACAGGAATTTCTGGGGGCAATGGCGTGTCTTGACGCAGATACGGCCAAGGCAACAATGCTTGCCGGAGGATTTGGGCCATTCGATTATCCGGAGAGCGGAAACCTTTCTTTTTTAGGGAACACGTTGCACTATTGGAATGATGAGCTTAAAAAAGATTTCATCGGTCCGTTATCGCTGGATGAGGCATCGAGTGAAGAGGAGATCAAGGATAGTATTTATTCAGCCCTCGATTCTGTGTCGGCTGGACTGGCGCACTTTGTATCTACAGTGTTTTCGGGGACTGCTTCGATACGGGATATTTGCACCGATGAAATGCCGATGATTCTTGCGCAAGGGTGGTATTCTGTCGATGTTCTCGAAGCGTTTGGAGCTTTGGTGCCGGATATGTGGGATGTTCCTACTAAATATGGTTCGGCTATTGCATACACAGGGTGTCAATTCGGACCACATAGCGAAGTTCCTGATGAATGGGAGCACTGGCGGAAAGAAGCGGTTGACGGTGCTATACACGCATATATGCATGATTGTACGAAGCGGAAGTTTCTGTGGTTTCTTGCGCGGGGTCAACTGCCAAATTATGCCGACAACGACGGATTCACCGCTGCGATGCATGCAATTCATTTTTCATCTTTTGATTGGGTGCTCGAGATCGGAGAAGAGAATAATATTGATCTTTCAGGCTCTGGTTTAGTAAATGGAGAGATTTTGCATGGCTATACGCCGTTGATGATTGCGTGCCAAGTTCCGTACACGTACAAGCTTCAGTTTATTCAGGAGTTTTTACGGCAAGGTGCCGATCCGAATGTGACGGCGCGCGATGGAACTTCTGCTATTCTCATTGCACAGGCAAATGGCGAAAAGGCTTTGGTAAATCTTCTTAAAAATGCCGGAGCGAAGGCCCCCGGGCTTTTTGCGAAGCTTCCCGACAGTTTTAAGGAGTATTGCAAGGAGCTGTCAATTGGGTGATAAGATTCAATGTTATCATTGTGGACGCTGGATAGAGGGAACTCCAATCTGGGGTAGCGGGTTGCTCCCCCAGGTCTATTGCTCCCGTAAATGTTGCGATCAAGCGGAGCCTGAGCATACGTACGAATATAAACAGGCGCAACGCGATAAGGCTTCTGCCGATTTGGCGGCGAGGGATGCTCTGGCAGCAGAAAAGCAGCAGCTTGAATCGGAAAGGAGGCAACAGGCTGATGCGGTTGCGAACTTGGTTACGCAGCAGATTGAGTTGCGAAAGCTTGATGAACGCCGACTTGAGGCGGAAGAAGCCGCGCGGCAAGAGTCATCGCGTCGTGAGGAAGAGCGGCTTGCGCTGGAACGGGCTGCTCATCATGAGCGAAAGCTGCAGCGCGAGAGAATGGAAAATGAAGCACGGCAGGAGCAGGAAAACCGGGAAACCCGGAAATTGAAAATATTTTTTGGGGCGTTACGGACTGGAGATCGAGACACGATCGAGACACTGTTGAACTCGCTTGAAGTTGATCCAGATGTTTTGTATGCAGGAAAAACTCCGCTCATTGTGAGTGCGGAAACAGAAAATGAGGAATTATTTGCTCTTCTTCTTTCAAAAGGGGCAAATGTCGACTTCAGTCTTGATGCAGCGTTAAAAACACAAAATCTTACGGCAGTGCGCAGGTTGATTCTGGAACCTTTTCAAATTAGTATTCCGACCGTACTTGAATCGTTTTGGTCAGGTAATGCTGAATTGGCAGATATTCTGGATTCTACAATCGATTTGGGTCAGGTTGCCGGGCTAAAAGGTGTGTATACCCGTGCGAAGCGTGAAGGAAATGAGCGCGTAATTGAAGCTTTCGAATCTACTTCTATTGATCTTGAACCATGGGATGCCGAATACGAGCAAATTGCTAATGATGCGCTCGCCAAGAAACGACAGTTACAGGAAGAACAAAAAATTCGTGATGATGCTCGGCGCAAGGATGAGGAATTAAAACAAATCCAGCGTGCTGCATATATCAGGTTCAGAAACAAGGGCTTACATATTGCTCTTTTTTTGTTGGGTGTCTCCGGCTTATGGTTATTGTTCCCTGTTGTTTCATGGTCCAGGACAGCGTCTATATGGAGACTGGTTCCGGTAATTGTTTTGCCTCAGATTTGTATTTTGGTGTGTTGTCGCGGGAAGGCGATTAAGGACCAGTTTCTTGTTGTTGGCTTGCTTCCGTTGTGTGTTTCTTTTGTGTTGAATCTCTTTTCCGGTGTATTAGTCCCAATTTTTGGACCATATCAAGCGGTGTTTCCAAAAAATCTTCCGTATGATCTTCCTTTAGCGCTGACATTTATTGTGTGCGGGGTTATTGGAATTCATAAAATCAGGATTGGGGATGATTCATGATACAGAAGTTTCTGATATACAAAGCTGTCGTTTGATCCGATTTAAGAACTTTCCGAGTTTTGAAAGAGTCTCTCTTGATTGTATTCGGGATTCTACAATAGGTAAGTAAAAATATAAAGGAGAGGCGCTCGCCTCTCCTTTTTCATGCGTGCATTAATCAGTCGGACTAATTGCGTCGATTGTCGGCGGCCGGCATTTGGTTAAGTCTGCAAAGGTTTCTTTGTAGCTCATATAGAAGTTGCCGATCATGTTCGGATCGACTTCGCAAGTTCTTGTTATACTGTTAGATCCTTCTCCGAAGGAAGCAGTTGCGACGCCGTCCTGAATAGTGATAGAAAGCCGATACCAACCGGGATTGTTTCCGAACATGGTAATGGCTTCTCCGATAGGAGATCCTGTGCTGGCAGTCCCTGCATAATAAATAAGCGAGAGCCGAGGCCAGTCTCCGTCACGATAATAGTTCCAGGCAAGACCTGTAGTGCCTCGAAAGTCACCGGTGTTTCCGATGCCGTCTTCCGAGCCGCAGATGCCTATGTCCCAGGTTTCATATCCAGTTTCGATTTTTGTTGTTTCAAGATATACCCAGAGGTCGAAAGAAGAATTGTGAAGATAGGTACGATCCGTACCGGTTGTATTGACGCCGCCGGTCGGGTCCCAGGCGACAAGAGCCATGCCTCCTTGCGGCGAGGCGGTTATGACAGAAGGATTGTTCTTTCCGCTGTCGATTTTTGTTGGATCGATTACCCGTGGCCTGACATAACTTCCGTGAAAACCTGCCGGTTCTGCTCCGGCTTCCATAGCATCTATATCGGGAAGTTCAAATTTCTGTGATGTATCAATTGCATTCGCTGTTCCGGGGGTTGCACTTTTAATGCCGAAATCGAAGCCGT
Source organism: Treponema sp. (assembly GCA_004294945.1). Classification (GTDB taxonomy): domain Bacteria; phylum Spirochaetota; class Spirochaetia; order Treponematales; family Treponemataceae; genus Teretinema. The sequence goes on along the minus strand of SHOL01000031.1, from coordinate 10,831 downwards.
TTCTGCCGGTATCCCTGCCGTCGAGATATCTCGACAAAGAGGTGAAGATAGTCGTTTGATGCTTTCCGAATACGCCGCCTTCAAGGTATTCTCCGAACGGGTTCGAGGTCTGATTTTCGTAGCACAGCGTGTCGAGGAGAATGCCGGAGCGGTCTCTAAGCTCGACGACGCATTCGTTGTCGTAGAAGCAGTTCTGGTTGTCCGAGCTTATTATCTGATCAGCGTTTTGGGTGCTGGCGACGCCGAGTACGTAATAATCCTTTCCTGCAAGCATAATCGGCTCTTCAGAAGCGCCTCCGGTTCCGACTGTAAACATGCTATAAGGGATGCGTTGGGGACCGAGATTTGCTGAAGAAGTGAAGTAATAGCTTTCGATAGTATATCCTGTTATGTCAACGGGGGTGTCGCCCGGATTATACAATTCGACGAATTCCTGTGTGTCTATGAGTTGTTCCCTTCCGCCGCTGCTTACAAAGTCGTCGTACAGTATTTCATTTATGACAATCGCTGGTGGAGGTGTAAAACGTGCAGTTGCAACAGGTGATTCAATATACCCGTTTTTGAATGCTTTCGCCTTGACGGTAACCGGAGGAACAAGTTCAAGTTCCTTGACGTAGACTTCGGAGGAATCGGTCGGATCGGTGCCGTCTGTTGTATAGCGTATGTACGAATCGGGAGTGCTGCAGTAGATACTGACATCGAAGGGATGCGACGCCTTGAGGCCTTCTGTTGGATTGATTACGGGAGCTGCAACTGTCGATTCGGTTTTTTCTGAATCGGTGAACAGATCGCAGCCGGTACCGGTAAACAGGAATGCAACACAAAGCAAGAACGCAGCTCCGTGTCTTGTAGTCGATTGATGTGTGTTTGTATGCATAGTGGTTGTAGTGTACAGGCGCAAGTGCCGATTCCGCAAGCAAAAAGTATGTGCCTTCAGAAGATGATATCCTGCAGTTCTTGCTGTCGATGCCTTGCAGAGAATTTGTCTGATTAGTACCTCGAAAAAAACTATTCGTCAACGAGATCCAGGTTCTTTTCCAGCTGAGTAATTCTTTTTTCGATACGGTGCGGGCGGGGTCCTGCTGAAAGGGGAATTACTCCTGCTGCGGTAAGGGCGCCTGAGG
>SHOL01000031.1:0-9697 GCA_004294945.1 Treponema sp. | reverse complement strand
GTTTTTATGGTTTCGCTTCGCAAGGCCGAAAAGTCGGCGCCCAAAGGAGCTTCCCTGTAACGTTCAATCGCGGTTCGGAATTGTGTATATTCAAATACTGCCGCGAGACCGAAAAGAAGACCTGCCGTTGTTGTAATCCAACCTGCCCGGTCGAGCGTTTTTCTGGTTTTGCGGGCTGCGGGCAGCGAATCCCGGGCTATGCGAAGGTCACGGGAAATTAGTCCAAGGTTCGTTAGTGTAAGCTTCGGCGCAAGGAGCGTTGTTGAGCCGGGCGTCACGAGAAATTCTGTTTTCCAAGATTCATAACGGTTGTCTATTGTAGTTCCTCCGTACATTCCCTCAGGTACATACTGTAGATCTGTCTCATCTTCAAGCAGCCATGAAGCTGATCCGTCCATGCTGTACAGGTGCATTCTGGCTTCCGGCGGAAGCCAAATATGTACGTTGCCATAGTACGTAAACTGTGGTGTAACCTGAATAGTTTCATTTGCAGCTACGGTTATCCAGTCTGTCCACAGCCTGGACCCTTCAGCCACAAGCCGGACATGATGCCGGCCTGCCGGTATGACGGCAAGGGCCTGTCCGCGAAGACTGAGCGAAGGGCCGCCGTCTACAGCATATTCTTCCAGTGCATAGGGAGCGGCAAAAAAAACTTTTCCGGAGGGGAGCCCTAATTCCAGGTCGACCGTGATAACTGCTCCGGGGGATACAAGCACTTCTTTTACTGCCTCAAGTTCGCCAAGCTTGACAGAGATGCGGATTGTTCCGGCCGGAGCGTTGGAATAGACGAGCGGTGCCGTTCCGACAACCGTGTCCCCAATGCGGACGGCTGCTCCTTCTGGTTTTGTCCGGACTATCAGCTCCGACCTTGAGACAGCGCTGTCGTTTGTTACGGCTGGACTGAATACAGTCGCAGGATTGAGGCTCCCGCTCACTCCCGGTATCTGCGATATTCCCATCTCTGCAAGGGTGATCCGGGGAAGATTGTACGTGATGTATTTGAGTATGCCCGCTACCGTGGGGTCTCCTGCATCGAGTGAATCTAGCAAGACCCGGGTAAAATAGCCCCCGGAACCGTCTGTGCTTTCGTAAGAGCCTGAATCGTATGCTGCCGCGGTGAGTACCATTAGATTGCGGCCTCGTGTACCGGAATACAACGGTGTTGCGGCGACTCCCTTTCCGGCAGGGGTACGGGATCTGCAGGAATCGATAAGTACATAGGATTTATCGGCGTTGACAGAATCTGTCCATGCGATAATCTCTGAATTCAGTGTAATAAAGCTTTCGGATTTCTCTGCGATATAATCCGAAGGGCAGAGAATGGTGTCCGTTTCTGTTTCGAAGCCGTGGCCAGCAAAAAAGAAAACAAGTTCATCGACTGGTACTGTAAGAGACATTCGCAGGGCATTCATAGCTTCCACGATGTCTTTTTTTGTTGGAGGATGTCCAAGAGCTGCGTCTGAAAGAACGAGTACCTGGTCGTATCCGGCAGCCCGAAGCCGTGCAGAGATTTTCCCTGCGTCAATTACGGCCGATCTGAGTCTTGAAAGGGTGTTGTATTCGTTTATACCGATTGCCAGGGCGATCCTCTGCGAGCGTGTTTCGTTCAAATATTGTTCTTCCGCATGCGCCATGGAAAAACATGTAAGGAGTGTTGAAAGACAAAATAGTGCCGCTTTGGTTTTCATACGCGAGGGCTCCGGATTTGCGTTTCCGTAGGGCTTATTGTATATGTATGCCGGGTTACCGCCGATGGCAGTTTGCCTGCTGAAAAGGTTCTTGCGGAAAGTGTCGTTGTCGTCTTGATCTGGATAGGCTCTCTATACGTGTTGGACTGCTCGTCCGGATCGCTTCCGTCCAGCGTATATCTGATCACTGTATCCGGAGCTGTTTCGGTTGTGTGCAGCTCGATTGACAGAGGCATTGGTGAAGAGTTGACAACCGAACTGAGTGTTGGCGCTGCTGCATATTCCCATTTCCAGGCTTTTGAATACGGATCGTTGGGATTGTCAAGCTGAATGTCGGCGCATGAGCTGCCCAACAGTACGGATGCTATAAGCAGTACCAGCGCTCGTGCGGTTCCGGGAATCGGTGGTGTCATCGGGACTCCTCCAGGGCTTTTTGAGAGGTGGGAATTTGAACTTGTACCGATGTTCCGGATTCTTGGGAACTGCGTATGCGTAATTTACCGTTGTTCCGGGCGATCAAGGTTCGTGCCCAGAAAAGCCCAAATCCTGAACCGCCTTTTTTTGTTGTTTTTCCCACCTGAATCGTTGCGCAGTCCATGCAATGGCTGACCATGCATTGCATACAGTCGCGAAACCCTTTTCCACGGTCTGTTACCGTGATAATGCCTGTGTCCGGTTTTTCTAAATAGACAATTGCAATAGAATCCGTTCCGGACTCCAGCGCATTTGTGTACAGAATTTCCATAATTCGTGCAAAAGAATCCGGATCTATGCAAACAGACGAGTTCGCGTTCGGCTGTATGTCAAGGGAAACCGGAGGAAGCCCCGGCGCATTCGACCTGCTCTGGACAAAAGACCGGAGGGCGGCGAGGACGGGTGTCTTGCAGAGCCTTGTTTCTTTTGTATGTAGTCTGGACAGTACAGAATTGACCGACTCTGATAATTCGTCGAGCGTGCGGGTAAGGAATGTCAGCTCGGTTCTGCCTTGTGCAGTCAGTGGCTCTTCGTTAAGGAGCCGTGCAAAATTCCGTGCAAGGGATATTTGTCCTTTCACTGCGTGATTAAGTCCTGCTGCATCTTTTCCCAATAGGGCAAAAGCCTGTTCCTGCTTTCTGAGTAGGGATTCGCTTTTTTTGAAACGCCGGTACGATGACAATTTCCACCAGACGCTGAAGCTGAACAGAAATAGCGACGAAAACATACCAGGGACCGGGTTAAAATACCGGTTTGTCAGAATCAGTAGTGCTCCGGATGTAAGCCAGATCAGAACTGCGCCCAGTAATGGAGGGACCCAGACGGCTCCTGACGAGAATACCGTAAAAACCAATACTGCGGTTATACCCGCGATCCACAGGGCGCTATAGAGAGCTTGATACGGTACGGGTGTAATTTCGATCGACTGGTCAAGACGTATCTGGTTGACCAGAATAGGAGCAATTCCTGCAGCGGGGAAGATTTTCCGGTTTGGGGCATAAATGGAATTCGACTGTTCCATGGAATCGATCAGGAATACAAATGCATTCAGAAGTTCCTGCCTGAGCTGGGGGACAAGATATCTGTCGGGCAGGGTAAACGAGTCTGTGTGGTATGTGTAAAACGCATCGTCCCAGGCGTAGGGGTATGAAATCAACAGATTCCCGGCCCGATCGACCGGCAGGCGAACCGCAGACCCAAGTTTCAGATACCTGCTGTTTATCCAGGCAAGTTCGGAAAACGGAATTTGCAGGTAGCGCAACGCATAGGCAAGAATCGCCGACGGAATATACTCATCGGCGAGTCTGTAAACCAGCGGAACACGTCGAATTATACCGTCGGGATCGGGAAGAATGTTCAGAAAACCAGCGGTATACGCCTTAAAGACGCCGCCGGTTTCGTAGAAACCGCCGGCACGGGGAATGTCTGGCGGAGGTGTTCCGGGTATCGGAAATCGCGGCGCCCGCACGGTAGATCCGGAATTGGCGCATATTCCGCCGGTCATAACGATAGGGATCCCGTTCAGAACAGCGTTCAGCGGTTCCGTCTCCGCCTCTGCGGTCCGGAATACGTCGGTGACAAACAGCCCGGAGACTCCTGCCGCGCGGATGACATTGAGGTAGGAACTTATGCTGCGGACCGGGGCGTACCGTGAAGACTGTGCGGGACTGTGTTCAAGTATTACCAGAAACGGATCGGGAGAGGAATCTTTGCCAAGGAAGGCCTTGATTCCCAAGTAGATGTCGTAGGTTGCTTCCGGGAACGGTCCTGTATCAGCGCCAACTAATCGTGCGGTTCCTGCGGTAAGCACTGCCGCGCATGCAGCCGCAATGCAGGCCCTGAATACGACTATTCCCCGGGAACGGTCCATTCGTAGACCCCCCCCCAGAATTTCTCCCGGTCGACTTGTATTCCTTGTGGAGGACTGTGCTCGGTGCGAACATTTCCAGCTATCAGAACCATCCCTGTTTCCTTTTTTTCCGCGTATGCGCTATGCCGTTGAAACAGCGTCCTGATTTCTCTGAGTATGCGGCCCTGATCAGATTTCTTCCCTGTGAGCGCAGTGTGGAGATCGGCCGGAAATGTAGTCAGGAGGAGCACTGTCAGTGTTCCTTCGGTGAAAGAAACCTGTGCAGCAGCGGAATCGTACACCAATTCAGTGATGCGATTCTGCGGCAGGCATTCAACGGCGCGGAGGGCAGGCGAAGGCCAGAGCATGATCGGCGGGCTTCCTTCGGCGGGGGTAAAAATTGCATACAGGTAGCAGTCTGTTTCCGGAAGAATCGACACTGCAAGCGATTCCCCCCTTAAAGAGGCCGGTTCGCCGGGTGCAAGGTAGTGTCGGCTGCCGGAATCGGAAACAATCGACACCGACACTTCTGCCTTGATAGCATGCTGTGAAAATCCGGGCTGAAGAACAAAAAGAATTAGGCTCCATGAAATCGTCAGGAATTGTATCTTGTTAGCCATTGGTAGCAATTATACGTTTGGGTTTCAGATTTTGCAATATCGCATAAAACGTCCGTCTAAGCATAAATAAAGCAAAAAGGGAAGAATTGCTTATCGGCACATAACTGTGTGTAGGAGTATACTATGCACGAAGTTCAACTTCACCGGAGTAATAAATGACAGATATTAAAATCCTTGTTGCCGACGATCATGCCCTGTTTCGCGAAGGTATTTCGCTGCTGTTGACCAGCAAAGGCGGAATGCGGGTTGCAGGAGAAGCGTCCTCGGGCCCAGAGGCCGTGGTGAAGGCGGCAGAGCTCAAGCCGGATGTTATTCTCCTTGATCTTGCCATGCCTGGAGGAAACGGGATCGATTCCATTCCCCGCCTGCGCGAGGGCTCTCCCGCTTCCAGAATTATTGCGGTTTCAAGCCATACCGACGAGCTGATGATCCGGGAGGTTCTGGAAAAAGGCGCTGCTGGATACGTATGTAAAGATGATGCTTTTTCGGAAGTGTACACCGCGATTCTACAGGTGCTCGAAGGCCGCAGATATTTGAGTCCCCGGGTTGCAGACGTCATTTATTCTTCGTATCTGGAAAAGGCGGATGTTCCGGTTGACGGGAAAAATCCCTTACTGCTTCTGACTGATCGCGAGCGTACAATTTTGCGTCTCCTGTGCGAGGGAAAGTACCCAAAGACGATCGGGCTTGAGCTTGGCATTTCCAGAAAAACGGTAGATGTCCATAAACGGAATATGATGATCAAGCTCCACACGACAACCGACGCTGGATTGATCAAGATCGGTATCGAGTCCGGAATATTTCCCGACAGCGACAAGGTTATCCGTACCTGATTCCAATCTATAACCTGATGCCTGAAGTCTTTCCGCGGAGAAATCGAGAAGCGAACGAGCGAGGTCTTTGTGTGGTTAGATGCTCGATCTCCGTTTTTTCTGGCGGGCGTTGTGTGTGGAAAATGGGGGCGGTGTGCATTACACTGGAGTTATTCCAAACTGAGAGTATCCCGGCAGGGAGTTCGTTTGTTCTGCATAAAAAACGAGATGCCGGTTAAAAAAAAGGAGAATGTATGTCCGCTACTGGTCTTGCTCCGGTTATTAAGGTCGATGAATCGCTGTGCGTTAATTGCCACATGTGTATCGCGGTGTGTCCGGTCAAAATTTGTATTGACGGAAGCGGTGAAAAGGTTCAGATGAACCACGAGTTGTGCATTGGATGCGGCAGGTGCATCGAAGCCTGTACTCACGGTGCCCGCAAAGGAATCGACGATATGGACGCTTTTATGGACGCTGTCCGGCGTAAACAGCCGATGATCGCTCTTGTTGCGCCGGCTGTCGCCGCAAAATATCCGGACGACTGGAAGCGGTTTAACGGGTGGCTTGCGAGTCTGGGAGTCAGGGCTATTTTTGATGTATCGTTCGGCGCCGAGCTTACTGTTGAATCGTATCTTCGGTATATCGATGAAAAAAAACCTCCTCTGGTGATAGCGCAGCCATGTCCTGCTATCGTTACGTATATTGAGCTGTATCAGCCGGAGCTCTTGCCCTATCTTGCGCCTGCCGACAGTCCGATGCTGCACACGATCAAACAGGCGTTCGCTGTGCATCCGGAATATCGGAATCATACGGTGGTGGTTGTGTCTCCGTGCGTCGCTAAACGCAGAGAATTTGACGAAACCGGTTTTTCTTTTTTTAATGTGACGCTGGAGCACATTGATGAGTATCTGCAGGCCCGGCATATTTCTGTGCGTTCTTTTCCGGAGCGGGAATTCGATTCGCCGGATGCCGAGCGGGCGGTGCTGTTTTCGATGCCGGGAGGTTTGATGGAAACCGTGAAGCGGGAACGTCCTGCGCTCGTGAACGGTATTCGCAAGATCGAGGGTCCTGACGTTGTGTATCCGTATTTCAAGGATCTTCCGGTTTCCCTCCGGAAAAAGATCAATCCTTTGCTGATTGACTGTCTGAACTGCGAAAAAGGATGCGACGGCGGGACGGGGACGGGGTTGCAGCATGCCAGTGTCGATGAGCTGGAATACGGGGTTCGAAAACGGGCTGAAACCCAAAAAGAGAAGCTTGCCCGCCGCGCTTTCGGAAAGGACGGCAATGTCCGGAGCATCCGGCGCCTGATCAGCGGCAGCTGGAAGGACGGTGTGTTCGGCCGGACCTATAAGGACCGTTCCGGGACTGTTTCCTTTCGTACTCCTACGGACGCGCAGTTGCAGCCGATTTATGAATCGATGAAAAAATACGCTCCGGAAGATTTTCTCAACTGTGCGGCGTGCGGATACGGGTCTTGCAAGGATATGGCGATTGCGATTTTTAACAATCTGAACAAGCGCGATAACTGCCAGCATTATCGGTATCTGGAAATTTCCGGGCATCGAACCAGTCTTGGTCAGATGACGGTAGATATGGATCGCGAATTCGCTAAGGCAAACTCGCTGCTGTCCGGTATTATCGCTTTTTTGCCGGAACTTCGGGCCCGAACTGCCGAGCAGCATGGATCGCTGGAAGAATCCCGGCGCATGATCGAAACTCTTTTGCGGGAACTTGCGGAAGCGTCGCGGATGTCGTCAATGCGGCAGGACGAGTTGCGCAATCTGCTGGTCGCGGCAAGTTCGGTCCAGGGAGATGTCGAACATTCGCTTCATGCGGTGTCCTCTCTGCAGGAAAGCGTGAAGGGTGTCCATGATCTGGTGAACCGGATTAATACTATTGCTGCCCAGACGAATCTTTTGTCGATGAATGCTTCTATCGAGGCGGCTCATGCGGGGAACTTTGGCGCGGGGTTCGCTGTTGTTGCGGCGGAAATCAGAACGCTTGCCGATCAGGCCGGGAAGTCCGCTGCGTCAATTTCGTCCAGTCTGCATGAGATGTCGAAGGCGGTTGAGGAAACCGATCTGGTAACCCGGCGTTCGACGTCGAATATTTCTGGCGTATTTACCCAGCTGACTGATACTTCGCAAGGAATGAAGGAGTTTTTCACGGCGCTTGGAGACATATCTTCGGAAACCGGCGGTGTGGGAGCTGCCCTTGACGCTCTTACCAAGGCTGTAGAACGCACGACGGAGTCGTACGCTGAAATTGAAGTGTCGCTGGACGAAACCTGGCGAGAGTTGCAGCTGATTTCGGACATCTCCCGCGAAAACGTCCAGAAGATCGCTTCAGCGTAAGGGCGGCCGTTCCGTTTCAAGTCTTCTTCCGGGTTTAAAATGGAAAAAGCTTCAGACTTTCGCCTGAAGCTTTTCTTTTTTGTCCCCGGAAGAAGACTTGCCTTCCAGACCTCGACATCGTGTCTCGGTCTTCCGGGACGCCTCCACGGCCTGCCGCGGCCGTCCCTGGCCGCTAATCCTCGCTCCCGCTCGGCGGCCGTTCCGTTTCAAGTCTTCTTCCGGGTTTAAAATGGAAAAAGCTTCAGACTTTCGCCTGAAGCTTTTCTTTTTTGTCCCCGGAAGAAGACTTGAACTTCCATGCCCGTGAGAGCACTAGTACCTGAAACTAGCGTGTCTACCAATTCCACCATCCGGGGATTGTCCGTTTTTGAAAAGGGACTTCCCGAATATACCGGAACAGCGGCGCTGTGTCAAGCTTGGCGTCTCACTTTTGCACTTGTTCCGCCGGGAGTGCGCCCGGCTGTACCAAATCCGGCGTAGCCGATGCGCGATGGGCTAAAAATACAGTTAAGACTGCAAGTGCCGCTACCAGCAGGGTGATCGAGACTATCGCCGCGATTTTTCGTTTGGACATCGATGCGGGTTTCTTTTTTTTTCGTCCGGTCAGTTCCACTTCAGTCGGTTGCAGTTCTGTCATGGTTCACTTACCGGTGATGGCATCGAGGGCGACTTCCATCATGCTCTTGAAGGTTGTCTGCCGCTCTTCCGCTGTTGTTGCGGTTCCCTGAGCGATATGATCCGAAATCGTCAGGATTGCAAGCGCTTCCCGTCCGAATTTCGCTGCCAGGGTATAGAGTTCCGCAGCTTCCATTTCTATTGCCAGTACGCCGTACTCTGCCCATTTTTTCCAGTAGTCTTTTTCGTCGTAGAACGAATCGGAGGAGGCAACCGATCCGACCAGCGGGACGATTCCTTTTGCCTGCGCGGCGTCCCAGGCGTTCTTTACCAGATGGAAGCTGGCTGTCGGGGCAAAGTGTCTTCCCTCAAATCGGTGTGTATTCAGCGAAGAGTCAGTGCAGGCGCTCATGGCGATTACAATATCGCGGAGCTTTGTACCGTCCTGTACGGCGCCTGCTGTTCCGACGCGGATTGCTTTCTGTACTCCATAAAACTGGAAGAGCTCGTTTACATAAATCGAAAGGGACGGTTGTCCCATTCCGGTTCCCTGAACAGATACTCGTTTCCCCTTATACGTTCCCGTAAATCCGTACATACCCCGTATTTCGTTGTAGCAAATGGGATTTTCCAGATACGTTTCAGCGATGAATTTTGCCCTGAGCGGATCGCCCGGGAGCAGTATCGCTTCAGCGATGTCGCCCGGCTTTGCGCCAATGTGCGTGCTCATGAAGATTCTCCTGCAAGAGAAATGTCAATCGGAGCTTGCGCGCCGTCATTCGGCTCGCAAGGGCAGTGCATACCCCCAGGCATACTCTACGGATAGCGTCGGTCGGGTGTTCTCCCGGCGCCACCTTCTCCTCTTGTTTCGTAAAGCACATAGTAGCAGGGAATTGCAGTTTATGCAAATTCCGCTATATACTGGCATACCATGAGTGAAATTATCCTTCTTTCGGCCGATCAGTTCGGCTATGGATTCGTACCTCAAGAATATCTTCCCGAAAACGGTGACGAATATACTGTACGAAACGCCCAGGTACACGCATCTGCGCATGCCTGGCGCGGGCTTACTTCCGACGAAATCGAAACCCTTGTTAAAAACGACAATACCTGTACCGACTGGTACAATGTACGGGTTGAAGATCCATTCGATCCGAACCTGATAAAGAACAGCCAGTTTGCAGGTCTGGTCAGGCTCGGGCCCATGGAACACCGGTATGTGCAATACCATGCCTTTACCGTTCCTGTCGGCATTACGAACAGCCGCCTAGTATCCTGTGAC
>SHOL01000216.1 GCA_004294945.1 Treponema sp. | reverse complement strand
TACATCTACATTATGGTACACCTCTAAAAACTGAAGTTTTTAGAGGTGCCCTATAACATTTATTTTCTGGTTGCCGGACGAAGGTTATACACCCAAACGAGTCACCCTCTGCGTCCGAACGGACAAACATATAAAAAAAACGGTCCTGAAGAAAGCGGGAAAATCCTCAGTATTCTGGGCAAAAGTGAAAAAGAACACGAACTCGCGCATCGACTACTGGTACGAAACCGAAGCGGACGGCCAGACAACCCGCGAACTCGATCCGCTCAACCGGGTGATCGTGTACGCCAACCCCCTCGTAAGTACAATCAAGCGTGTTTCAGACGGGCTCGGCTCGCTCGAGCTCATCCCGCTTCTCCCGTCAGAAAGCCCACTGATCTACCGCCGGGACATCACCATCTATCTTCCGCCCGAATACGCGGCAAATCCGGAGAAGCGGTATCCTGTCCTGTACATGCAGGACGGACAGCAGCTCTGGGACAGTTCTGCCTGCGCGTACGGCGGCTGGAAAATGGACAAGGTTGCAAACGAGCTCATCGCCGCAGGAGAGATCGAACCCATCATCATTGTCGGCATCAACAACTCCTCGAGGCGCGACGACGAGCTCATGGGCTGGAGCGCGTACCACCGGGCCGATTCGGTCAAGTCGAATGCAAAAGCCGATCCCGAACGAATACTCCAGACCGCCGTCGACTTCGAGTCGTATGTCATCGGCACAGTAAAGCCGCTCATAGACTGTATGTACCGTACCAAACCGGAAGCCGAATTCACCGGCACGGGCGGCTCCAGCTCCGGCGCAATGGAAGCCCTGTACCTGGGATTCCGGAACAGTTCTACCTTCTCGAAAATCGCCGCCCTCTCCGGCGGTGAAGCATACTACGACGACCTCATTTCCGAGTACCTGCCAACTGATCGCAGTCTTAAAATCTATCTGGACTGCGGGGACCAAAACCTCGACGCCCAGCTCCTGACGGCCTCTGTCCGAATGCGCGACGCACTTGTCGCCACAGGCTACACCGAAGGCGCAGATCTCCAGTGGAACCTCGTCGAAGGCGCCGGCCACAATGAGGCAGCCTGGGCAGCGCGCGTTCCGGAGTTCCTGAAGTTCCTCCACGGAATACCGAAGGGAAATTGAATAGTCTTGACGTCGCGCTTCCTTCGCCAAAAGCAGTAGAAGCCCTGCGCGAACCCGTGGTATCCTGTACTCGTATGACACCACCGATCATGATCCGCAAAGCCTCTGGCGACCTCGAAGCGTTCAATCCCGAAAAACTCGTGCAGTCTCTCCTCGCCGCCGGCGCAGACCAGCAGATGGCAGACGAGATACTCGCAGACATTTCATCCTGGCTCGTCGACGGTGTATCCACCCGCGAAATCTACGCGCGCGCCCTTTCCACCCTCGGCCACCGCATGAAAGCCGCAGCCGGCCGCTATCGCATGAAGGACGCGCTCATGCAGCTCGGAAATTCGGGCCGCCCCTTCGAAGTTTTTACCGGCGAAATCTTCAAAGCCCGCGGATATGCGGTAAAGGTCGGCATCGTCGTGCAAGGACGCAGCATTACGCATGAAATGGACGTCATTGCCACCGGAAAGGGCCGGCAGCACCTGGTCGAATGCAAATTCAGCCAAATGCGCGGCAGCCACGTGAGCATCCAGGTACCCCTCTATGTCCACTCACGAGTCAACGACATCGTCGCCCTGCGCCGCGGACTTCCCGAATATCGCAGCCTTGTCTTTACCGGCTGGGTAGTCACCAATACACGCTTCTCCACCGACTCGGTCGCCTACGCGCGCACGTACGGCCTGGAACTCCTCTCCTGGGACTACCCCTACGGCGACGGCATCAAGGACATCATCGAGCGGGAACGCCTCTATCCGATAACCGTCCTTTCAAGCCTTTCGCTTCGCGACAAGGAGACGTACATTGCAAAGGACCTCGTCACCTGTTCTCAACTTGTCCATGCAATTTCGAGCGACGATCCGTCCGTGGCCGCATTGGCAGCAAAAAAACGGGGAGCTGTTCTCCGCGAACTCGCGTCGCTCGGCATCGAGCCTCCGCGGCGCGAACCGGCGCTTCACGAGCACACCCCTTCCGGTGTATAGTACTTTTCAGCTATGCTGTATCCAGAAAGACGCGCCGCCGAAGCAGAACTTGAGGCGGCTGGACTGTTGAATCCCGGTCCATGGATCGATCATTCCCGCTGGTGCGCCCGTGCATGCGAGCGGATTGCGCACGCGGTTCCCGGCATGGAGGCCGAAAAAGCGTATTGCCTTGGCCTGATGCACGACATAGGCAGGCGTGTCGGAAGATGCAAGGAACGCCACATGCTCGAAGGCCACCGGTACTGCGCAGAACGGGGATGGACGGACGCGGCGCGGATTTGCATTACACATTCCTTCATGATCAAGGACGTTTCCTCGTCGCTCGGCGGCTGGGACATGGACGAACAGGATTACCGCTACATGGAACGGTTCGTCGCCGAAACATCCTACGACGACTACGACCGGCTGGTACAGCTCTGCGACAGTCTCGCCCTTCCCGGCGGTTTTTGCCTCCTTGAACAGCGGTTCGTGGATGTGTGCATGCGCTACGGCGCGAACGAAAACCTCATTCCCCGCTGGCGGGCAACTTACGACATCAAAGACGATTTTTCGCGCCGGGCAGGCTGCCCGGTGTACGACCTCCTCCCGGGAATCCGGGAATCAGTCTTCAGGGAGGCGTAAAACAATGGAAACCGCACCCGAAGAACTGCTCGCAAAGGTACGAAAACTTCTCGCGCTCGGTACGTCACCCAGCGAAGCCGAAGCGGCGAGCGCGATGGAAAAAGCGCGGATGCTGCTTGCCCGCTATGGACTCACCGTCTCTGACGTCGGTTCGGACGTCGGATCGGGCGATCCGGACACACGCGACCCGAGTGTAGGCGAATCGGTGCTTATCCAAAAAAAGCGGCTTCGCAAGTGGGAATCGGCGCTTATCGGCGCAGTTGCCCGCGCAACCTTTACCCAGGCACTGCATGTCGGCGCCGGAGACGGCACCCGCGTCGTCCTGATCGGCCGCGAAGTCAACACCGCCGCCGCCGCGGAACTTTTCAACTACCTGCATCTGGTCATCCTCAAACTCGGCCGAGCCCACAGCGGCGAAGTCGCCCATCTGGAAAGCTTCAAGCTCGGAGTCGCACACCGCCTGGGCGAGCGCCTCAGCGCCGGGCTTGACGAACAGGAGCGCGAAAAATCCAGCGCCGGAGCGAAAGGCAAGACTGGGGATGCGCAGTCGGACGCAGAAGCTGCAGAGGAACGCTCGCTCGCCGTCAGGATGGAGCACCTCGCCGAACGGGAGAACAAGTCTTTTATGCAAGAAAAATACGGCAAGGTGAAAACAAAAAACGTCAGCCGCAGAGT
>SHOL01000030.1 GCA_004294945.1 Treponema sp. | reverse complement strand
TCTTTTTTTTGTTCTTTGATATTGACAAACGGCTCACCATATCATTTGCTTAACCCATGAGCGGAGTGCCTGAGCTCGTCGCGAAGGCGCGACACGAGTGGGGTTGAAGCGCCGGTTATGCCGCGCCGTTACGGTAATCAGATTCAGAATCCGGACGATAGATTTCTTGGGAACAAACATACGTTGACGAACGGATGCGGGATATCAAGAAATCCCCGGGGCGGGGAATCCGATAAAGACGCTTTCGAAGTCGCCGCCACCGGGAGGATTCGTGTCGATCTCGAGTTTGATGCGGATCTTTCGTGGTGTGCCCTGCCGGTTCGCGTACGCGAGGCGGAGCACCTTTCCGATCGAGTCGTCCTTGATGAACGCTTTTTTCACGGTTTTGTCCGCATGTGATTTCTCCTGAAGTTCGACGCTATACCCATATTGCTCGAGGGTAGTGTCGATCAGCGTGAGGTACTGTTGCCAGGAGAAAGTCTTCTCGCTCGTTTTGAGGATAAAATCCATATCCTCGGAAAAACGGTTGAGTCCATGCACGATGCGGAGGCAGGTCTCGCCCTGAAAGGCAGCGTGCGAGAAGAAATCGCTCGTGGAGAGCGCGAAGAGGATCAGTTCCTGGGTGATCTCTCGATGGCCGTGAGTTCCGTTTCCGCGGATTCCGTACGGTAACGCTTCAGTCGGTCTTCGGTAATGCCAGTATTCATAGTTTCAAATCCTTCCTGAGTCCCGCGAGGAACGCTTCCACGACGGGAGCGGTTCGGTAATTTCCCTGGATATTTTCAAAATCGCCCGCGATGAGTGTTTCAAGATCGTCTTCTTCGATACGGAGCGATTCGATAAGCGATTCCCTGTCCGTCCATTCAAGCTTGTGCGTATACACATAGTCGGCAAGTGCCTTGAGCGGGCGCGCTTGCGGGGTTGACTCGCCGTCGACCGAAACCACTTCGACGCCGCAGAAGAACAAAGCTTGTGGAATCCTGCTATACATGAAGTGGACGAGCGGCGTATAGAACTCCGCCGGGTTTTTCGAGGTCGCGCACGTTACTGTGGTAACGCCTTCGAGAATCCAGCCATGGCGGCTCAGTGCATATTCTATACTGACGTATGAGGGATAGTAAAGCCGGTTTGCGAGGCTCGCACGATTCACTGGATGTTTTCACAAGGAAGGGCTCAGGGCATACAGTACCTTTTTGATCTGCACGAGATCTCCGTCCTTCATGGCGCGCTTTACAAGGGCATAGCGAACGTTATCATTCGGCTCGATATTCTGGATATCGCTTGCCGAAAAGACGGGATGTTCGAATGTCTCGAAAAGAGTTCTGATTAACTTGTTCATAATAGAAACTGTCACTATGTGACAGTTTCTATTATGTGGTATGATGCTAAAAGTGCAAGGGGCATTATCATCCTGCCGCATTGGTAGTCACTGTACTCCTGTTGTCAGATTCGCACTGTATAGTTTTTTACTTCCTCCTTTCCCTTCCGTTTCTTTTCCTCGGCCTGCAGCTTCTTCTCCAGTTTCAAGCGCGCTTCGTTAAAGTCTATGAGGGCGTCGTGGTTGGAGTACCGTTCGGTCATCTGGATGCTTTTGTGGCCGGCCATTTTCATGACAAGGTAGTCCGGTATCCCGTTTGCCTTTGAAAGCGTAATAAAGAGGTGTCTGAGGCCATGGAGCGTGAGGTATCGCTTGACCCGGGCGTCGTTGTCGATGCCGATTTCCTTGAGCATGGCGTAGAATCCCTTGGTGACGGTTCCCGACTCGACCGGATTTGGCAGTCGATGCATACGGGTGAAATAGGTGAGGGGGACCCGGATTGCCTGGATGGTTGCGTTGATGGATCTTGGTGCGACGCCGGAGCGCGCGAGGCTCAAGGTCATGGTTTCGATGCGCTTAAGGTCGATGTCGGTCATACGCATTCCCGTGAGGAAGGGGGGGGGCATGTTTTGCGACGATGCGCGCGCTGATGTAGAGGTATTCGTTTGAAATAACGCGTCCGCGGAGGGCTCTGCCCTGGACATAGTCGGTATCACGTGTCCAGAACGATGCGATGTACTCGAGTGCGTCTGGATTTTCTTCGTTCGGGATGATGCCGTCGGCGAGCAGGCTTTGGGCTTTGCGGATGGCCTGGGTGCGATTTTTTGCGTTTGCGATGCGGATTGTTTTGATGATCTTGCCGTCGTTGCCGAAAAATCGCGCATTCCAGACGGGTCCCTGTTTTGTGCTTCGTTCTGAAACGGAAAAGGGCACACTTTGGGTACACTTGGGGGATTATTCATAAAAAAAAGACCTTCCCGAGTGTTTCGGGAAGGTCTTTAATCCTTATCTGGTAAGGAGTTGCGGCGAAGAAGACTTGAACTTCCATGGGTCGCCCCACTAGCACCTCAAGCTAGCGTGTCTACCAATTCCACCATCGCCGCGTACCGTCAGCGCGCCGTTGCCGCCGTGCTGACAGAAATGAAATTATCAGATGCAGAAAAAAAAGTCAAGCCGGGGTTGAAAAAAGGTGTTGATCCCGGCTGGGCATGTTACACCGATGCTTTCCACAAGCCGTGAAGGTTGCAGTATTCGTAGGCAGCTATCAGGGTGTCGTCGTCGGTAAGGGAGAATACTACTTCCGGTTTGTCGCCAGGGTTCAGGGTTTTTTTCTGACCACCTTTTGCAGTTTCAAGATATACCCACTGGATCCAATGCTCTTGTGTCATCGGGTGTTCAACTGAGCCGATTTTTACGGTGACTGTTTTTCCTTCAACAGTGATAACAGGAACATGCTTTTCTTTTGACGCATCTACAGTGTTTGCGACCAGTACTGTCATGTCTTCGCCGCAACATACGGGAGTTACTCCTGAGTCATGAACCATGCCAATGAGGTTACCGCATTTTTTGCAATAATAAAACTTGGGTTCTGTGTGCATTCTGTTTCTCCTTAACCTGTGTTATGTACAAATATAGGCCAAATATTTGAATTTGGCAAAGGTTTTGTGTTGGGGACGAGGTTTTAGTTGACGTTATTAAAAAAGTCGATCGGGTTTTCAAGTTCGGCGACGCCCGCCAGAAAAACATCAACCAGTTTAGGATCAAAACTTTTTCCCCGCTCGCGTCGGATTATGTCGATCGCTTCATCGAATGAATAGGCCGGTTTATATACCCGTTCGCTGACAAGTGCGTCAAAAACATCTGCTATTGATACTATCCGCGCTTCAAGCGGTATTTCTTCTCCCGCCTTGCCTTCTGTATAGCCTGATCCGGACCATTTCTCATGGTGATACAGTACAATGTTTTTTGCGATCTGATCGATTGCTTCATTGTTGATGATCCGGTATCCGATCTTCACGTGATCCTTGACTAGCTCGAATTCTTCGGAGGTAAGTCGGGCGGGTTTGAGCAGTATGTCTTTCCCGACGCCGACTTTTCCGATATCGTGAAGTGGGGCATACATTTTTATCAAGCGGATATATTGATCGTCGAGTCCTGCTTTTCGCGCGATAAACTCTGATATTTTTGCAATACGCTTGATATGATTGCCGGTCTCTTCGTCGAAATAGAAATTTGCGCTTTCCAGTGCGGTTACCATTGCGAGCGTCAGCTGTTCGATTTTGTTTTGCTGTATAGCAATCTGTTTTTTCTGGTTCCATGTCTTGAGCGCTTCTCTGAGCGTCAGAGCGAGGTCTTCATGATCCCAGGGTTTCGACAGGTATCTGTACAAAATATTTTTATTTACAAGTCTAATTACCGCATCAAAATCCGAGTATCCGGTAAGTAAAATTTTAAGTGATTCGGGCAGCTTGTCATGCGCCGTCTCCAAAAAGGAATCTCCGCTCATGAACGGCATTCTCTGATCAGATATAATCAGGGGAACTTCGATACCTTCCTTCCTATACCCTTCGATAATTTCAAGCGCTTTCGGGCCGCTGTCCGCGGTGTCAATAATTATTTCTCCGAGGCCTGGGATATTACGCAATTCGTGTCTGAGGCTCTGCAGAATGATAGCTTCATCGTCTACACAGAGAATATGCTTTCTTTTCATAGCTATTGATGCTCCTCCGCTGATGGAAATTCAACAATGAAAACGGTTCGACCCGGTTGTGTTTCGAACCTGATGCTTCCTTGATGCAGTTCAATGATGCGTTTGCAGATTTCCAGTCCGAGACCCATGCCGGAATTCTGTTTCGTGGAGAAAAATGGCTCAAAGAGCCGCTGATGAATTTCTTCGGGGATTCCGGGGCCTGTATCTTCAATTTCGACTCTGACGATGTGGTCTCTGGTGCCGGTCCGGATTGTAAGCGTTCCGTTGAAAGACATCGCTTCAAGAGCATTTCTGATTAGATTCATCCATATTTGTCCAAGCTTGTCTGCAGATCCAATAACCCGGGCAGTGGAGAATTCGCGTTTTACTATGACGCCCTGGTGAAGCATATTGTGCATAAGCGTTAGTATTCGTTCGATATTGTCGTTCAAGTCGATTTTCTGGAACTCATCGTCCGGTTCTGTTGTCAGATAGGATCGAAGCGCTGTTACCACCGTAGCCGCTTTTTGGCCAGCTATGGAGATTATTCTGACCATTTTGCGGGTAATTATGATGTCGGAGGCCCGCTCAGCGATTGTCAGATTTTGCGGATGATTCAGAAGAAACAACAATTCGTTGTTCAGTCCGGAGATTCCGATTTCTGCAAGCAGTTCGGCGAGTTTTTCGCTGTTTGCTATATTTTCCCATTCCAATTCTGCTTCCAGTTCCCCGATTATTTTTTGTTCAGGCGAACCCTTGTCGATGTTTCCGGTTGCTTTGAGGCCTTCGATCACGAGGTATTTAAAAAGGCTAATTCCCGGCACATCGAGTCTGAGCAGGAAATCGGAATAGCCGGAATGGCGGTTGTCGAAGAAGTCTTCGATTTGACGGTTCGAGGCTATGATAGCGCCGAGCGGGGTATTCAGCTCGTGGGCGATACCCGCAGACAGATGCCCGAGTGCTGTCAGTTTCTCCGATTTGATCAGGCGATCCTGAGTTTTGTGCAGTTCTTCGATGGAGCGCTGGAGTTCATCCGTGCGTTCCCGAACACGTTGCTCCAGAGAGTTGTTCATGTCGACCAGCTCTCTGTTTTTTGTCTGGATTTTTTCGGCCATATCATTAATCCCGCGAGCCAGCAGATTGAGATCTGTAAAACCGGTTGAACCGAATCGGGTTGCAAAATCACCGTCGGCGATGCGGGCCAGTCCGTCGATGAGGGTGTCGAAGGGCTTCGATATTTTTTTCGATATTACAAACTGGTGTACATACAGCGTTGCCACAAAAACAGTGATAAGGACGACCAGAGAAAACAGGAGCATGAACATGAACAATTCGGTTACTTCGCGGTTTGCGAACGTCAAGAAAACCGTGCCGAGAAGCAGGTCGTTGTATCTGATTTCTCTGGTAACTGGATTGAAACTGCTTGTTTTGGCAGTGTTTCCCGAGTCGAACACAATGCCGGTTGCAGTGGACTCTATTCGAATGCGGGCTATGAAACCGGAGGATAGCAGCGCTTCGCCGATTTTTACAGCCTGATTGTCGTCAAGGTTATAGAGCGGGTCCCGAAGAAATGCGACAGTTTCTTCTGCGGTGCGGTTTGCGCGTTCTTTCAGGTTTGAACTGATGGTCAGTGTGATTGCAGTTAACAAGGCCCCTTGAACACACAGGATAATCACCAGCGAAACCAGAAGCGTCGTGTTTTGCATTTGCCGGGTAATAGTCCGCTCTTTCATCGTACAGCCTCTGAAGATAATGTCGTATAAATTTTAGTATTTGTTGTATTGCCAGAAAAGTCAAATCGGTTCGGTTTTCTCCTTGAGCCAGCCGGATACGATCGATGCGGTTTGAGGAGCATGACCGTCAAAATTGAAGCAGTGCATGGCATCTTCTATTATATGTGTCGAGATTGATGAAGCATTACGCGCCAGTTTCGATATCCAGGGTACTACCGCAGACGGTACCGTTGGATCTTTGCCTCCGGCAATTACAAAAATTTCTGAGGTAATCTGTGGCAGAATCAGGTTGCATCGGTGTTGAAGACGGAGAAGCTGGAGCATTGGTCCGATATGGTCACCATCCCAGTATTCTTTGTGAAGGATTTCACGTTCGGGATACTCTGCATAAAAATCGGTTTGCAGTCTGTTTTTTTCGATGAATGGCCGTATCGGGGCCAACAGAGTTTTCATCAGGCTGATTTTCGGGGTCAGGAGAAACGCCGGTGCGAGCAGCAGCAGTTTTGGCGCATCAAAGGCAACGGCGGTTGCCGAGGCGAGCAATCCTCCCATCGAGTGGCCGCCGACATGAACTACGGGGTATTCAGCTTTCAGATTCAGATACGAGTCGTAACAGTGGCGAACCCAGTCTTCAGCCCGAGTGCTGTAGAAATCCATTCTGGATACTCCGTGGCCGGGAAGCCTGGGAACGGAGACGGCATAGCCGGCTTCTGAAATGGCATGCGCAACTACGGACATTTCGGCAGGATATCCGGTGAAGCCATGGATGAGCAGGAAGGCTTCCCGGGCTCCGGGAGGATCAAGTCTGATCGGAAGCGCCGCTTTCGGGGGAGGCGTACTGTTTTTACGATTCGGATAGCGGTTTACCAGGTTTTTGAGTTGATTCATGGTTATAATTGTAACATAGATTGGTATGTGCAGGTTATAACAAGAGGTCTTTTTTTATCCATGAGGCATCGAATTCCGGTGATGAGCAGAGATTGCGCCGGAAGACGAAACAGGTGGAGTCAAGTGGAAAAATCAGTGATTTCTGCACTTGGACGAAAATTTGGCTGACGTAAACATTCCGGACGGTTTTTCGATGTGTTATGTTGTATCTTAAGGATAGCAAGGAGTTGTCTACATGAAAAGATTCAGGCGCGTTTCAATTGTTTTCTTACTTTGTGTCTTGGTGTTCGGCGCGCATGGTGCTCTTTGGGCCGGAGAAGACGCTTCCCCGGACTCATCAGCGTTGCCGGACGCAGTCTCTGCCGGTGCTGGATCTTCCTCGTTCGGCGCCAGTTTCGGACTGGGAACCGCTTTGGTCGACGGAGAATCGTACCAGTCGATCAGTTTTATTCCTGATCTTGCGTTCGGGCAGTTCGGGATCGGACTGGATGTGACTCTGAATTATCAGCTGTACCGCTGGAGCGGCGACCGGATGGGCTTTTATGTGCGAGCGGCTGACTGGATTATCGATGAAGACGGCAACGCCCGGCCCGATCCCTGGAATGATGACAGCTTGCAGACGTATCTGGATTTGTATCTTTCCAAGATTGTGTACCTTCGGTATGGTACGAAAGGGAGAGCGCTGTATGTTAAGCTGGGCTTGTTCGAAGACGGAAAGCTCGGAAACGGTTTTATAATGAACGGATATGCCAATTCGCTGTTGCGTCCGGAATACAGCTATTCCGGGCTCGCGTTCGATCTTGACGGATCCCTGTTCGGCCTGCCCTTTGTTGGCATAGAAACTTTTACCAACTCTGTTTCGACATTCGATATAGCGGGGGGCCGGGTCTATGTGCGGCCGCTCGCTCCGTTTTCTGTCCCTGTGCTGGAAAAATTGCAGATTGGAGCCACTGCGGTGCTGGACAGCGACCCGTATGTCTTTATGCGGAGACTAGACCGTACGGATTTGATCGACGATCCGGATGCAAAAGCAGCGGCTGTCGCTGCCCGGGATGCCGAACTGGCAAAATACGGAGAGGCCGATGTTCTCGTCTGTGGAATCGATGTCCGTCAGCCCCTCGTGAACCTTCGAGGCGCTTTCTCGCTCGATCTAATTGGTGATTTTGTGTTGCAGGGTTCAGCTTCCGGGGCAATGGTCGGGATAGGCGGAAATCTGGCGTTTTTGTCGTACGGCGCCCAGGTGAGATTCCTTGGCGAGAATTTCCAGCCGGTGTATTTTGACCGTTCATACGATCTGTCCCGGGTGCAGAAGTTGAAGACGTATCTTCTTAACACTGATGAATATGGTGATGAGACGGACCTGACAGGAAGTCCGGCGATGAACGGCTGGTATGCGTCTGCGGGTACGTCTCTTTTGGGCGGCAAGATTGCGTTTTTTTCGAGTCTTGAAGGCCCGCTCGGTGCTCCTGACGGAGATGCAGGCGATTCCGCTGTGGCTTGGCCGAAGCTGCGTTCGAGTCTGACGGTCGACGGCAGACAGATGCTGCCGGTTCCTGTTACGCTGACTGCTTTCTATGATAAGGATTATCTGAAAAAGCCTGCCGATGTGTTTTCTCCGGAGAATGCGCTGGTCGGAGCCAAGCTTGGCTATCAGCTTGGTGCCGCCAGCATTCAGCTGACGTATAACCTGAAATATGTGCCTGAAGACTGGCGGATTCCGGGGCAGGAAGCCTGGGAAGTATCATCGAAGCTGGAAACGGTTATTTCTCTTAACTAGAAGGGGCAATTGCACGTATCTACAATTGTAGCAATTGCACCATATACTGTAGCGGAGATTAACGGCAGGTCCCTATAAAATGAGACCTGTTGTTAAGCTCCAAGAGCTCTTTTGCTAAAGCAACCGACTTTTGCACAAAGCTCAGGAGGCTGGAAATTATGCGCAAATTATTGTCCCTATTGTTTTTTTCGTTGTTTTTCGCGGGGGTGCTCGCTTCCCAGAATACCGCTGAACTGCCCTATCTCGAGCTTTTGTATGCGGACGATCTGACGCTGATACATATTACTGCGCCAGACGGGACGAAGCTGAATCCTTCGTTCGGATTGAAAATCGCTGCTGGAAGCGTGCTTGTCACCTCCGGTTCATCGGCCGAAGTTAGAATAGTTCCCAACGGTTCGATAATCCGGCTGGCGTCCAGTACGACGTTCAAGGTTGAAGGTTTAGCTTCCGCCCGCAATGAAAAGGTGAATACCTTCCGGCTGGTCTCCGGCAAGTTGCGCATGGTTGCAGCTAAAACACTTTCTGACGCACCGGCGTACCAGATCCGTACTCCGACAGCGGTTGGCGGCGTTCGGGGTACAGACTTTGCCATGCAGGTGCAGGAGGGGAAAAAAGACTGGCTGTTCGTGCGCGATGGTCTTGTGGAATTCAGCAAAGCAGGGGAGGGCGGTTCGGCTGTTCCCGGTCAGACGATTTTGGTGAAAGCCGGGGAATATGCCGATACTTTTTCTCCTGTCTTCCGTCCAGTTCCTGTTCCGGCCGACGGCTTCAGGTCGGTGATGCAGGACATGGAGTTTATTAAAGCCGATCCCGCATCGGTTCCTTCCGGAACTCCCGTAGTTGCGGCTCAACCTGCAGTTCAGCCTGCGGCTCAACCTGCGGCGGTTCAGTCCGGGACTGTGCCGACTGCTTCTGCCGAACCGGTCACAGTACCCGCGCCAGTTCAGGCTTCCGGGCCTGCACCGATGACGGCGGCCCCTGTACAGACTGCTCCACAAAATCGGGAAGGACCCGCAGTGTCCTCTTCCGGCTCCAGAAATTTGGGAGCCGAACCGGTTTCTGACCAGAAAGTCTCCGAAACCACGCCCGCCGTTGCGCCGGCGGTTGCACCGGCGCCTGCGGTTGCACCTGCGTCGTCTGTTGGGCCGGCGTCGTCTGTTGGGCCGGCGTCGTCTGTTGGGCCGGCTCCGGCGCGTATACCCGCGGTTGTACCGGAGGAATCCGACCAAATGTCTGAAACCGCCTCTCGTGATGCTTCTTCGGGTCAAGATGCGGAGTCGGGAGTGTCCGGCAGTTTTGCCATCGGAGATATTTTGACATTTGAAGTCGGTTCGATCACTATTGCGGGCGAAACGTACGCCAAGGCAGTACTTCAGCCGAAAATCGATACCGGAAAAATCAGGTTTGCCCTGTATCTGCCGGTAATTTACCAAAAAGATATTTTTAATCCCCACGACTGGTATCAGCCCGGCGGAAATAACGAATGGTCGTTCGGTACCGATCAGGACGGCGCCCTGGAGATTTTACGCGACGCAGCAAGCGATCTTGCGCTCAAGATCCGGTATTTCGAGTTTGGAAATCAGGGGGCTGATCCTTTCTTTGTCAAATTCGGAAGCCTTGAAACACTAACTTTGGGTCATGGCAGTCTGGTGCGCAATTTTTCCAACAACCAGGAATTCCCGGCAATCCGCAAGCTTGGATTCAGTACTGGCTTCCGCACCGGAGTGTTTTCCCTTGAAACGATTGTGGATGATCTGGCAGATATCCGAGTTGCCGGAGCGCGTGCCGGTTTCGGGAAGGGAATGTTCGGTATAGGCGTAACAGGAGTTGCCGATCTCGATGCCGCACGGGGATGGAATCGGGATCCTGCTGAAAATCCGCGGCTCGATTATGGGAAGCCGGTTATTATCGGAGCAGGTGTCGATGTGCAACTGTTTTCGCTCAATCTTGGCATACTCAGCTCGACGGGATATGCAGATGCGGGTGTATTCTTTCCTGTTTTCAGAAACGGGGTGCCGGCGACGGTGGGACCTGATGCTGTAGAAACCGGATTTAACATGAAACGTGTTGTCGAGTATTCACAGAACAACTGGCTTGCGACAGCCGGCGTTTCCGGAAAGCTTCTGCTTCTGGTTGATTACTGTCTGGAATTCCGTCTCTCGAGAGGGCTTGCCCAGCCTTCGCTGATCGATACAAACTGGAACAGAAATCGCACGCCCTATGTGGAAAGCGTTGTTTCATACCTTGAAGGGACGACTCGGGACGAAGTGAACGGACGAACCTCTATGGGTATTTACGGTTCGGCCGGATCGAATATTTTCGGTCTTCTTATTTTGTCCGGTGGATATTACTGGCCCTGGTCGCTACAGTCCGACGGTTCGATCGAGTTTGGTGCGGAGGACAAGCTTGATCTTGCCCTGACGATTCCGAAAGGAAAAATCCCGTTCATCAGCTTGTCCGGATCGGTAATGTACAGCAGACGGCAGTTTGCTCATACGCTTGCAGACGCTATCTCCGACAAGAGTGCCGACGGTGTGCATCTGTTTGATGCGAACACGGTATTTGGCGGAGAAGTCGTTGTCGGTCTGGTAAAAGGAATGGATCTGGCAGTGCAGATATTTACTTCGACTGTTATCGATGAAAACGGAAATATTAGGTATGAAAACGGACAACCGATGATCAGACCGGTTGTAAATATCGAAACCCGCGTATCGTTCTGAAAGGTTTTTCGCTCAGGGATTCAGAGTCCTGATGCCCGCCATGGGCATCAGGAGCGCTCTGTTATCAGGGTTCCTGAAACATTTTTTTTTCAGATTCAGAACTTTGACGGGGTCTGCGGGCTCCGTATTCGATCAAACGCCGTTCATATTCCATAAGCATTTTCCATTCAACAATAGGGATGTCCCTCAGCAGATCCGCTTTCAGAAGCCAGCAGTCACTGTCTTCTGTAGCCTGAGCGAGAATGAGGCTTCCGCCTGAAAAAAACACACACTCTTCGCCGAAAAAGCCTCCAACCCCGATTTCGTCGACTTCAATATCTTCAATATATAATTTGAAGGAACCTTTCTCGACGAGTACAAGCGAAGCTTCGTCGTTGTTGTCGAAAAAAACGCCTGCGGCAATTTTCCGGTGCACCAGGCACACAGCAATCGTATGCAGTATTATCGATGAAACCATTTCGCCGAACAGGCTGGTGGTCTGGAGAAAAAAAGAGGTGCTGGCGTTTTTTTTCACATCGTCGAAAAAACCGTTTCTGGTAATAAAAACGGTGTACATCGATTTTGGAATTTTCAGCACGGTTATGTTGCTTCGCGCGCGGTATGTGAACGGAGGAATCGCATCTGAGCAAGCAGCCGATTCTCCAATGAGCGTTCCGGCCGAGAGCATTGTCACTGTTCCTGTTCCTGAATGCACCATTTCGGCGACTCCGGTAATTATCAGATACACATGGCTTGCAGGTGAATCCTTTTTTTGGAGCGTTGATCCGTGATTCATCGTTTCGATCGGACAGTTGATGAGCATGGAAAGTTCTTCTCGGCTGGCGAGCGGAAAATATGCTTGAAGGTATGCGAATGCCTGCTGGCTGACGTATTCGGTTCTGGCGGGAATAAGGACTTCTTCCAGCCCGAAACAGGCATCAGTTCCAATTTCTTTTTCTTCGCTCGTCAAGTCGCGCGCTATGTGCGCCAGTATGATTTTTCCGCTTTCATCACCGGCGAAGTCTTTTGCACATCCATGAATCATTCCTCCATCTACATCAATTTTTTTCAGATCTGTTTTTTGTCTGACATTACTGGTAAAACTTCTGAACAGTTTTTCGGAAACATCGGTGCGGTTTTCTGCTTTGAGTAGCATTTCCTCCAGCAGCGAAAAGCATGCGATATCTGCAAGGTGGGCATAGCTTTTATATCCGTTTTCCCATAACGTTCTGAACAGCAATACGTTGTCTTCTACCGGGTGCGGGGAGTACAAAGGGAGTACTTCAAGACCATTGATGTTGTTCCATTCGTTGTGCTTCAGGGTGTGAACTTCGAAACTCCGGTAAAACCGCTTTTCCGGAACAGACATGAGAGCGGTCAGTTTTTTCATAACAGAGGAGATGACCAGTGACGTAGCATAGTATTTTATTTTGTGATCAGTTCGGACAAGAGACGTCAGGCCGGCAAAGTGATCGTCGTGCACATGAGTATGAAAAATTCCTTCAATTTCGTTGACGCTAATACCGAGCGCAGTGAGGCTGTCGAGTATGTTCGGTCCGGTATCAATCAAATAAATTTTACCCTGGTAGACGACGATGCTGGACATGCAAGGTTTTTGCGTATCCCATCCATTTCCTTCCCCGAGATGTATGACGGAAAAATATTCACGACGTACGCTATGGTATTCAAGAGAAAGCGGAGACGGATACGACTCTCCATCCTTCAGATTCAGGTCGATTTCACGCGAGCATCCGCCTGTTTCGAAGCGGTACCGGTTTACGCCGGTTCGGGTAATAAAAAGACCCGGTCTCAGTTCGGTCGTTCCCGAATCCATTGCAACCATGTCCAGAACATCTTCACTTTTCCGCATATTGCCGAATGCAAAGGCCAGTTTGATCCGGATAATCTCGTCTGCGAATTCCGGCGCTATGTTGCAGTCGAGTATCTCCTCCCGATTCGCCAGCCCATAGGTTCCGCGGAACAGATATTCGGCAACAGCTTTCAGCTGCGGCGAAAGACCGATGACAACAGGCTTTACTCCGGTATTGCCGGGATGACCGGGGATAATCATTCCCTGCCGGTACATCATCTGAAGTATCGGGAACTCGATAAGATTCGCAAATTTACCGCCCTGCATCGGAAACTCGGAGAGCAGGATTGCATTCGGGCCTGTTTCGCAAAACCAGGAAGAACAGTCTTTTTTGCTGATCAATCCCCGCTTCATGAGCAGTTTGACCACATCGGGCGGACACCCGCACAGTATTGAAAGATTGTGCTCGGGAATTTCCAGAAGCCAGACGCCTGTACATACTTCAATTTGATTCATTGCCGCCCTCCGGGCCGCCCTGTGGGCATTGCGACATCTTGTCTCTAGTATCGGGCTGCATGTCGGTTCTGTCAAACATAAGAAAAGATGAAATGTTGTACAATACAGTACGGAACAGAGTTGTTTTGTACAAGAAGTCATGCTGTTTTTTTATGGACAAGCCCTTGTAGAGGGGCTATTGTTGTTCGAGTCTTATTCCGGATACTCCGGATCTATTTTAGAATGCTTGACCAGGAGTTGTTGCAATGACCCGTCTTCCAAAAATTTTGCGTGGTACGTTCTTCAGTCTCGTCATTTTAGTTTTGGCATCTGCTGTACTATTTTATTTATCTACGTGGCACCCTCACGATATAGAAGCAGCTCAAGTCGTTTCTACCGGAGAGGAGCCTGTGCTGAGGCAGGGACAAAAAATCAAAATTCTGTGCTGGAACGTGCAGTTTATGGCGGGAAAAAACTATGTGTTCTTTTTTGACGAATGGGATGGTTCTGGTCCGGATATACGGCCGTCACCTGAAGATATCACCAGATCTTTTAACGAAGTTGCACGGATTATCAGAGAAGAATCCCCGGATGTTATTCTTTTGCAAGAACTCGATTCAGGAGCGAAACGGACTGACAGGGAGGATCAGCTGACGCGTCTGCTGAAGCTGCTTCCCGAGGAATACTCAGTCTGGACTTCAGCCTGGTACTGGAAAGCTGCATTTGTGCCGCATCCGCAGATCATGGGCAGCGTCGGCATGAAGCTGGGAATTATTTCCAGATATCGCATGAATGGCGCAACTCGGTACCAATTGCCGCTGATGCCGAACAACGTAATCATGCGTAACCTGCAATTCAAGCGTGCTGCCCTGGAAGCGGTCTTTCCCGTTGAAGGCGGAAGCGATTTTTCGGCATTCAGTATTCATCAGGACGCTTTCGCTCAAGGATCCGATACCATGCAGCGTCAGGTTGATCTGGTATCTTCGATTCTTGCAGATCGGGAAAAAAAAGGCGGTTCCTGGGTTATCGGCGGTGATTTTAACCTGCTTCCTCCCGGACAGGCGTACAACAGGCTATCAGAAGAAGAAAAGCCGTATTTCCAGAGTGAATCGGAAATTCAACGCCTGTATACTGAGTTCGCCGGATGGCCGACATTGGGGGATGTGAACGGTCCCGATGCAAAGCATTTTTTTACGCACTGGCCAAATTATGGAACTGAGCCCGACCGTACGCTGGATTATTATTTTACCGGAAAAAACATAGAGGTGGAATCCTATCGGGTTCGCACGCACGATACGTTAACGGTCTCGGATCATTTCCCTTTCATTCTTGAATGTATCATTCCTTGATGAGGTCTGTGCCGGATAATACAATCTGAAAGTACCGCGTTTCATGCTGTATTGTGCAGGCGGACCTTTCCGTGCTCCCGTACACTTCGACGAGGAGGTGCGAATATATGAGCATGAAAAAGTGTCTGTGCATGTCCGGGCTGGCAGTTGTCTGTTCGTGTGTTTTTGCAGTGCCGTGCATAACGCTTGAACAATGGGATATTCCTGTATCGTTTGATGATCTTGATGTAGTTCTGTTGTCCGCGGGCGATTCACCGGACCGCGCTTTTCCGGAATACGACGACAGCAACTGGAACTTGATTTCGCTTCCGTTGAATTCGGCTGATTTCAATCACTTCGAGAAAATTGAAAAATCGGTATATTGGTATCGTATTCGGGTGAAAGTCCCTGAAGGCTATCCGGCGAGTTCTATCGGTGTTAATCTGGGAAAAATCGCCGATGTTGACGAGGCTTGGTGGAACGGTATGCCGATCGGACGTACCGGTGACATCGAGGATTTGAGCTCCCATGCAAGCAATCGACTCCGGCAATATGAAATTCCTGCCTCCGCGTTGGCGCCCGGAAAAATCAATATTCTGGCGATTCGTGTTCGAAATACCTGGCGTGCCGACGAACTTCCCGGCCGGGGAAGATACTATATTGGCGAATACGATTCTATTCGTACCGCTTTTTTCAGGTCAGGCTTGCGGGAGCTTGTATTTCCCGTGGTATATCTTGTTTTTTTTGCCTACTTTATGCTGCTGTTTTCCAAACGGACAGGGCAACGGGAAAATCTCCTGTACAGTCTTTTTTCATTTGGTTTTGCGGTCTATTCAATATGCCGTACGGATATCAAATACGAGTTTGCTGATAATTTTGAAGTTTTACAAAAGCTTGAATTTGGCAGTATGTATGTCTGCATTCCGCTTTTGATGGCATTCGTACTGGTATACTTCGGTGAAAAGCACCGGCTATATCATTATGGATATTATATTTTTTCGGCTGTCTGCCTGACTACAATTCTTCTGTTTCGTAATCACCTGCACTGGTATTACTTCAATGTCTATTTTGTGCAATATACCTGGGTACTGCCATTCTACGAGCTTTTCCGGACGCTGATCCGAAATTATAAAAAATCTGTCGACTCGCGTATTATGCTCGCTACTTTCGCAGTGGTGTGTGCAGGTGTTGTTCATGATGTTTTTATCTCCAGAGGTTTGCAACTTTTTCCGTTTGTCGATTTCTGGATTACTCCGTTTGCAATGTTTGTATATGTTGGCGGTATTGCAACTATTTTGTCAGTCCGGTTTGCAAACTCCATGAACCAAATCGAAGAATTGAACGCGACGCTCGAACTGAAGGTGGAGGAACGGACTGCCCAGTTGGACAAGTCGCTGCAAGAAATCAGAATTCGGGACGAGAAGATCCAGCAGGAATTGGTGATGGCCGGCAACGTACAGCAATCGTTACTGCCCGAACGTCTGCCTGACTGGCCAGTTCGAACTGCAGTGCGGTATCAGCCGCTCCGGGAAGTCAGCGGCGATTTTTATCATTTTGGGAGAACAGGCGACGGGGGCTGCCTGATGTTTATCGGCGATGTGTCCGGCCACGGTATGCCGGCTGCCCTGTATGCGATACTGGCGATAAAGGCCTTCAAGGAAGCTGTTCACCGCGAGAACAGTCCCGCCGCGATTCTGGCGAACGTCAACGAAGAATTATGCCGGCTCGATACCACTCATTATCTGACCTCTTTCGTAGTAAAGTACGACTGTACGGGACACCTTATTATTGCAAATGCAGGACACCCCCGGGCAATACTCCTGAGCCGCCGAAATAAAAAGATTACAATGCTGGATGCTTCCGGAACTGTTATTGGGATTCGGGACGATGCCCGCGCACTGCTTCGTGACGAATCGGTGCCCTTCGAAAAAGGCGACCGCGTGCTGCTGTATACTGACTGTCTTACAGAGCGAACGAACGTCGCAGGAGAACAATTCGGCGAAGAACGGCTTGTTGAATCCTTGAAAAAGCATTTTTTTGAAAATCTGGACGACCTGATAGACAACACACTCGCAGACTTTTTCGAATTTGTTCAGGACGCCGAAAACAAGGACGATCTGACTGTCGTCGCAATGGAGGTTGAGTAAGGCTGGATTAGTACGGCTTGATTTACTTGACAAGCAGCGGAACACCCCTGAAAATGGTTGCATGGAGTTTCCCTGTGACAAAAAATGCACCGAATCTTGACTACATTATCAATGCCCATAATTATCAGAAAATTCAAGATTGTCTGTCCGAAGCATCCGATATGGCCATACTGACGGTTGATTATCAGGGAGTTCCGGTGACCAGACACAGTCGGTGCAGCACATATTGTACCCTGGTCCGCTCCAACCCTGAACTGAACAATTTGTGCAGAAAATGCGATGCGCGGGGAGGTCTTGAGGCTGCGCGAATTTCTAAACCGTATATTTATCGCTGCCACATGGGGATCCTTGATCTTGCAGTTCCGATTGTGCTTGAAGGAATGTATACCGGAGCAATAATGGCAGGTCAGGTTGTTCTTTCCGACGACGGCCAGAGCGGACTCGAGCGCATTGTGGAAACTTCGACTATTCCGCTCGATCCGGAATTCAAAAAGCAGCTTGATCAGGAAAAAAAGATGCTTCCGGTAATGTCTCAGGACCGTGTGCAGGTGATTGCGAACATGTTGTTCCAGATCAACAATTATATTATTGAAGAAGCGATGCTAAAGATTCGCCTGAGCGAGAGTCTCGGTGAATCCGCCGCTGCATCCGGAGACACCGCAGGTGCGGAGGGATCGAGAATCGCCGAAGTCAAGTCCGGAAATAGTACGAAAGAATTTGTGACATCGAAAAGCGTGACTGTCCGTCCTGTATATAACAGTGTGATTGTCAAACCGGCGCTTGAGTATATTGAAAATCATTTTGACGAACGACTGACCCTGGACGATATGGCGTCTCTGTGCAATATCAGTTCGAGTTATTTCAGTAAATTGTTCAACCGGATAACCGGCGAAAACTTTTCTAATTATGTGAATACCGTGAGAATTCGAAAGGCGTGCGAACTTCTGGAAAACGGAGACTTGCCGATCACGACAATTGCGTTCGACCTGGGCTATGAGGACATCAGTTACTTTGATAAAGTGTTCAAGCGCCTTACCGGAGTAACGCCGTCACAGTACAAGTCGGGCTGCCGCAGTGCTGATTTCTTCTGACAATAATTACCGGCGCATTGCGAAAACTTACTTTCTTTCATCCTGAAAATTACAAGCAGTCGCTTCTGTACGGGCCTATACTGACAACAGGTTACAGGAGGCCGTTATGAGAAAAGCATTTATTTCCCCCTCAAAATATATTCAGGGTGAAGGGGCGTTGTATGATCTGGGTACGTATGTGCGACTGTACGGAAACTCTGCGCTATTGATTGCGCATCGCGACGACGTTGCGCGGGTTAAGACTCAGCTTGATGCGACTGCATCTAAGAATGGAATAACCTTTGTTACATCAGATTTTGGCGGAGAATGTTCGCGACAGGAAGTAGCACGGCTAAAGGAAGTTGCAGGAAAGGCGAATTGCGACGTTGTGATCGGACTTGGCGGAGGTAAGGCCATCGATACCGCGAAGTGCGTTGCAGACAGTGTGAAACCGGTTATCATCTGTCCGACGATTGCCGCGACAGATGCTCCGACGAGTTCTTCTGCCGTTTTGTATACTCCGGAAGGGGCTTTTGACGACTATGCATATTTTGTGAGCAATCCGAATGTAGTACTGGTTGATACAACCGTTATTGCAATGGCGCCGGTTCGATTCCTTGTGTCTGGAATGGGCGATGCGCTCTCTACTTATTTTGAGGCACGATCCTGCCAACAGGCGTTCGCACGAGTCAACGCAAGTGGACACGGTCGGCCCGACGCAGTCGGAACTAAGACAGCGATGGCACTTGCGACGCTCTGCTTTGAAACCCTTCTGGAAGACGGATTAAAAGCAAAGCTTTCCTGTGAGGCAAAGGTACCCTCCGCAGCGTTCGAAAATATTGTAGAAACCAACATTCTTCTATCCGGTCTCGGATTCGAAAGCGGCGGACTCGCGGCTGCTCACGCTGTGCACAATGGTTTGACTGTGCTCGAAGAAACGCACAAGTTTTTCCACGGCGAAAAGGTTGCCTTCGGTACTATTGTGCATCTTGTGTTGGAAAATGCAGAAACCAGCGAGATTGAAACCGTCCTCGATTTTTGCCGATCGGTAGGATTGCCGACCTGCATGAAGGATCTTGGCGTCACCACTGTGACTCCCGAAAAGATTATGGCTGTCGCGAAGCAATCCTGTGCACCCGGTGAGAGTATCTACAATATGCCTTTCCCGGTTTCCGCGGACTCCGTATATGCCGCAATTCTGGCTGCAGATAAAATCGGAGGATCGATGTGAAGAAAATACTGAACACTCCGGAAACGCTTGTGGTTGAAATGTGCGAGGGTATGGAAAAA
>SHOL01000215.1:1636-3428 GCA_004294945.1 Treponema sp. | reverse complement strand
AATATGCGCTGATGCAATATACTGCTAAAGCGTTTTACCCTATACGCAAAATGGAGGAGATTTTTTATGAAGAAAATCATCACGTTCTTGACTTCTGCCCTTCTGATTGCCTCAATGGTTTTTGTCAGCTGCGGCGGAGCCTCGGCTTCCAAAGGCGCCGAGTTCATTATCGGAAACGGAACCGAGCCCCAGAGTCTCGATCCTTCGAAAATCGAAGGCGTTCCCGAGCATCGTATCTACATGGCCCTGTTCGAAGGCCTTGTAGCTTATAATCCCGAAACCGCGAATGCGGAACCGGGCGTTGCCGAAAGCTGGACTATCAGTCCCGACGGTACTGTCATCACCTTCAAGCTCCGCAAGGCAACCTGGAGCGACGGCGTTGCGATCACCGCAAAGACTTTCGTCGATTCATGGCTCCGCACGCTGGATCCGGAAACCGCTTCGAACTATGCCTACATGATCGGCATGGTTGTTAAAGGCGCCGACGCATACAACACCGGAAACGGTCCCCGTGAAGGTGTCGCAATCAAGGCTGTGGACGACTACACCTTCGAAGTGACCCTGACCGGTCCGGCTCCGTATGCCCTCGACATGATGGCGCATTATGCGTTCAGCCCCCTGCCGATGCACGCCATCGAGAAATTCGGCGCCGACTGGATCAAGCCCGGCAATTTTGTCGGTAATGGACCGTTTGTGCTCGAAGACTGGGCTCCCCAGGAGAAGCTGACTGTTGTTCCGAATGCAAAGTACTGGGACAAGAAGAATGTATTCCTTTCGCGCATCACCTTCCTTCCGATCGACGATAACAACACCGCCTATTCGAAATTCCTCGCTGGAGAAATCGACTGGAACGCGAACCCGCCCTTGTCGATGCTTGATGAAATCAAGCTTCGCGACGATTACGTTGTAACTCCGCAGGTTGCGACCTATTACTATGTATTCAACGTAACCAGGGGACCGCTCCAAGACGTCCGTGTCCGCAAGGCGCTCAACATGGCAATTGATAAGCAGGAACTTGTCGACAAGGTTATGAAAGCCGGACAGCTTCCCGCAGATTCGATCGCTCCCGTGATGGCCGGCTATACCCCTGCCAGGGGCAATCCCTATAATGTCGAAGCCGCGAAAGCTCTTCTTGCCGAAGCAGGGTACCCGAACGGAAAAGGTTTCCCCAAGCAGACTGTTATTTACAACACGAGCGAAGCCCACAAGATCGTTGCCGAATACATTCAGCAGGTTTGGAAGACTACGCTCGGGATCGACATTCAGATCCAGAACGTCGAATGGAAAACCTTCCTTGATCAGCGCCATAACCACGACTTTGAAATTGCCCGCGCCGGTTGGGTCGGAGACTATCAGGATCCGAACACCTTCCACGAGATGTTCCTGACCGGAGCCGGAAATAACGACGGAGCCTACTCGAATCCGAAGTATGACGAGCTTGTCCGCAAGGCAGGAACCATGCCCGGCGGTGCGGAGCGCATGCAGGTTCTCCATGATGCAGAAGAGATTCTCATTACCCAGGATCAGGCTGTTATGCCTCTGTACTTCTACGTTGATCAGCACCTGATCGATACGTCAAAGTGGACCGGCTGGTACCCGAACTCGCTCGGAATCCATCCCTATAAGGGAATGAAGAAAGCAAAGTAACAGAAGAAAATCTTCTGTCTGCAAAATGGATTCTGATGGCCGTGTCATCGGTTTTTTCCGATGATACGGCCGGTTCACTGAAACCGGCTTAAGTCCGGTTTCGGGGCCGGACCAGCTTGAAGCCTGATCGTTCATGCGATTCTGC
>SHOL01000215.1:0-1626 GCA_004294945.1 Treponema sp. | reverse complement strand
TGTCAAGATTTATTATTCGCCGGTTGCTCAGCCTTATTCCGACATTATTTATTATTGTTACGCTGAGCTTTTTTATTATCCGCATCGCCCCCGGTGGGCCTTTTTCAAGTGAAAAGCAAGTACCTCCGGAAGTCCTGCAGAATATTCTTAAAAAATACCACATGGATGAACCGCTTCCAATGCAATATGTACGGTATTTGAAGGATATGCTGAAAGGAGATCTTGGCCCGTCATTCCGGTACAAGGATTACAGCGTCAATGAATTGATTGGCAAGAGTTTGCCGAATTCGATGTTCCTTGGCGTTGTTTCGCTTGCCCTTGCGCTTGTATCAGGCATTGCGGTCGGCATCGTTTCTGCCCTCAAACAAAACTCCTGGGCTGACTATCTTTTTATGTCAATTGCTGTCGTTGGTATTTCTCTTCCGCTTTTTGTCATCGGTCCCATACTGATGTTTATTTTGGCAACATGGCTTGATCTGCTTCCTACTTCGGGCTGGATTACTGACCGGAACGGTCTTAAAACGCTAATAATGCCTGCGCTTACTCTTTCGTTTCCTTATTTTGCCTATATCGCTCGCCTTTCACGCGCGAGCATACTTGAAATACTGCGTTCCGATTATATCCGTACTGCCCGGGCAAAGGGCCTCAAGGAGTCGGTCGTTGTCGGAAAACACGTACTCAAGGGAGCAATGCTTCCCGTAATAAGCTATCTCGGACCTGCCTTTGCAGGAATTATCACCGGATCTGTCGTTGTGGAAAAAATATTCCTGGTACCGGGGCTTGGCGGTTTTTTCGTCAATTCGGCACTCAATCGGGATTATACCTTGATAATGGGCACTGTAATTGTGTATTCGGTAATTCTGGTGCTTATGAATTTCATCGTTGATATTCTCTACGGCGCAATCGATCCGCGAATTTCGTACAAGTGAGGACTGTGATGGAGAATACTGTGAACAATACCGCAGCCAAAGACACGAACGAATTCGATCAGACAGTGAAACCGGTTTCGCTGTGGGCTGATGCCTGGAAACGCCTGAAAAAGAATAAAATGGCGTTAGCCGGCTTGTGGATAACAATCGCCTACATACTGATAGCCGTTCTGGCTCCTGTGTTACCGTTCTATCCCTATGAGGAACAGGTTATTGCACACCAGAATCTGCCGCCATCGCTAAAGCCCGCCGGCGAAGTGATGCTGCGTTCAACTGAAGCCTATATGTATAAAGTGGCAAAAAAAGAAAAGCGGACCGGCCTCAGCGAGGAGCAGCAGTTTAAGCTTGCAGAAATGCAGGAAGATGTCAGAACGAACCCGGTGCACCAGAGACGATACCTTCTCGGTACTGATGCCTTAGGCCGCGACACGCTTTCGCGCGTTATTTACGGCGGTCGAGTATCTATCATGATCGGCTTTATCGGAACGATTACTGCCCTGCTTGTCGGAATCTTGATCGGCGCAATAGCAGGATATATCGGAGGATGGGTCGACAATCTTATCATGCGGTTTGTCGATATTATGTACGGTCTTCCGTACATGCTTATCGTTATCATTATGATGGCGATTCTCGGGCAAAATATTTTTATTCTGTTCATTGCAATTGCTCTTGTTTCATGGCTTACCATTGCACGCGT
>SHOL01000214.1 GCA_004294945.1 Treponema sp. | reverse complement strand
TTTCTTTTCGTATGCAACGAAGGCCGGGAAAAGTATACTCGATTCCGCTGCGACTTTTTCCAGGATGCGCGCCTGGGTTCGCATGAACCGCTACCGTTTTACCTGCGACGCAGCAGGACTGGTAGGTGCCTGGGAGCCGTATATTCAATGATCTGTGTGGTAATCCAGGCTCGGCTCGATTCAACCCGATTGCCTCAAAAAGCGTTATTGTCGCTCGCCGGTAAGCCGTTGATTGTTCAGGTTATGAATAACGCCAAACGAATTCCGGC
Source organism: Treponema sp. (assembly GCA_004294945.1). Classification (GTDB taxonomy): domain Bacteria; phylum Spirochaetota; class Spirochaetia; order Treponematales; family Treponemataceae; genus Teretinema. Next base: position 3,176 of record SHOL01000214.1, on the reverse strand, counting down.
TGATTCATATATCATCGCCTGCGACCACGACTCGGAACAAATAGTGACCCCGCTTGCCGTATCTTGCGGGTATCGATGCATCGCAGGCCCAAAAGAGGATGTGCTTGAGCGGTTTTGTCTGGTAATCAGAAAGACGGGAGCAGATGTTATTGTCCGGGTTACCGGAGACAATCCCTTTATTTTCATCGATGCGGCAACAGAAAGTCTTGAACGGTTTCTATCTCTGGACAAACAGGGAAAAGGGGTCGACTATTTTACCTTCTCCGGATTGCCTCATGGCAGCGGAGTGGAAATACTGTCTGCCCGAAGGCTTCTGGAAGCGGCTGTGCTCTCCGATTCGCAGTACGAGCATGAACATGTAGGTCCGGCATTATATAATCATCCGGAGCGTTTTGCATGCATGCGGGCAGTGTCTCCGGAACAGTGGATGTTTCCGGAAGTCAGAACGACAGTTGATACCCGCGATGATTATGAGCGGGTGTGTCTGATGGCGGAGTATCTTGCTTCTACAGGTTCGACGCTTCCTGTATCGACGGAACACATCCTGAAGGCTTGGAATTATGTGACCAGAGTCCTGCTTTTTTATCCGTCGTTCGAGGCTGGCCAGGGAACCGGCCATTTTCGCCGCGTATGCGAGTGTATACAGAATCTAAAATCCGTCTGGCGATGCCAACTATATATTTCCCGCAGCGCAACGCTGCAGACCGCCATTCCGTCCGACATCCGTCCCTTCGTCGTGCACGAGCTTCCGCCGGAGGCTCATCTTGTTGTGGTCGACAAATTCCGTTCGTCGATACGCGAAATCAGGGATCTGCAGAAAATCGGGCCTGTCGTCGCTCTTGACGAAAGGGGCAGCGGTCGATCTGTCTGTGATTATGTTCTCGATATCATACCGGGACCCGGCGGCAGGCTGTGTACGCCAAATTTGCTGGAAACATCGTTTCTTCCCCTGCCGCAAGCGCGAAAGCAAGAACCCGTTCAGACAATACGCTCGGTGCTTGTGGTTGCCGGCGGGGAAAATTCTGCCGGTTTGGCCCATCCTGCAGCGCGTGCCCTGGCTCGTATGGAATTCGAGGTTACGGTAATTGATCCCGGTGTTACCGGAATACGGACCTCGGAGTCAGGATATACCGTTTCCGGTCTGGTCGCCCATCTGAAAGAAAACCTGTGCCACTACGATCTGGTCGTTACGCATTACGGTTTTACCGCATTCGAGGCCCTTGCCGCCGGATGCAAAGTTATTCTTTTTTCACCGACATGGTATCACTATTGGATTTCCCGGAAATACGGTTTTTCGGTTATGCCTCCCGAATGCAATCTGGCTTCACGCTTGCTGCGTCTTATCTCCTCCGGAATTTCCGTTCCTGATATCATTACCCGGGAATCCGTCCAGTCGGATCTTCCTGCAGCAATAAACCATCTTGCGCGGATGCGCATCAGAACCTGTCCTTTTTGCGGCTCTTCAGCCCGCGGTCCGGTTCTGCTCAGGGCAAAGGACCGGACGGTCACCAGATGCGGATCGTGTTCAATGGATTACATCTCGTTTCAGGTAGATGCCCTTCGAAACTATTCGCGTTCCTATTTTTTCGAGGAGTATAAAGCGCAGTACGGAAAAACGTATCTTGAAGATTTCGAGCAGATTAAACATCACGGGCGGCTCAGAATTTCCAGAATAGACAAGAGCATTCGTCGTTCTTTCAGTGTGCTTTCTCCCGAAGAAAAAAAACTGCTGGATATCGGGTGCGCCTATGGTCCGTTTCTCTCCGCTGCCCGGGAAGCAGGATGGCTGGTGTACGGAACAGATATATCGCCGGATGCTGTCGAGTATGTCGCCGGTACCTTGGATATTCCCGCCTGGGTTTCCGCTTTTCCCGCTCCTGATGCTTACAATCAGATTTCATCCAGAAAGTATGCCGCAGTAACAATGTGGTATGTTATTGAACATTTGGAGGATCTGGAATCGGTGTTTTCCCGTGTTCGTTCACTACTCCTTCCCGGAGGAATATTCGCTTTTTCAACTCCCTCGTCGGGAGGAATCTCGGGGAAAACACGCACGGATTTGTTTTACCGAAACAGTCCTGCGGACCATATCACCATCTGGAATCATCGAACCGTGCGCCGTCAGCTCAAAAAATACGGATTTACAGTTCTTTCTGTCGTATCGACCGGGCACCATCCGGAACGGTTTCCGTTTTCCGTTCCTCCGGTAAAAGGGTCTTTTTTGTGGCATATTCTCGGAAAGATCAGCCAGCTCTTTTCCCTCGGAGATACATTTGAAGTATATGCAGTAAAGCAGGGATCTCTGGAGGATGCCGAATGAAAAAAAGAATACTGATGCTTGGCTGCGGCGTTATGCAGGCAGTCGCCATCCGTTCTGCAAAAGAGCGGGGATGGGAAGTGGTAGCAGTTGATGGCAATCCGGAGGCTCCCTTCCGCCTGTTGGCCGACCGATTCGAACCCATCGATCTGAAAGATATTGAACGTCTGAAAAAGCTTGCCCTGTCCCTCAAAGAGAACGGTGGTCTTGACGCTGTTTTTACAGCAGCCACCGATTTCTCTGTTCCGGTAGCGGCGATAGCCGAGACCTGCGGTCTTCCGGGACACAGTCTGGAAGCTGCAATAAATGCCTCCGATAAACTGAGGATGCGCGAATGTTTCCGCAAAGCCGGCGTGCCTTCGCCCCGTTTTGCAGGCATAGACCGCTCATCTGTGTCCGAGGCATCGGTACTGATGCAACAAGAAAATATCTCGTATCCCGTCGTGGTAAAACCTGTAGACAATATGGGCGCCCGCGGCTGCCGCAGAGCAGATTCTCCGGACTCGCTCCGGGAGGCACTTGAAGACGCGCTCTGCTTTTCCCGAACCGGACGGGCTATTGTCGAAGAGTATATGGACGGGCCTGAGTTTTCTCTCGAAGCGCTTGTCTTCGATGATGAAATACGTATGACCGGCTTTGCCGACCGCCACATTGCTTTTTCTCCGTATTTTGTCGAAATGGGGCATACCATCCCGACGTCCCTGTCTGCGTCCGACCGTGCACAGATAGAGGCCGTTTTTTTCCGGGGCATTCGCGCTTTGGGCCTTTCGCACGGAGTTGCCAAAGGAGATTTGAAGCTGACCGATTCCGGACCGATGATCGGAGAAATTGCCGGCCGTCTTTCCGGAGGGTTCATGTC
>SHOL01000029.1 GCA_004294945.1 Treponema sp. | reverse complement strand
CTGCTCGACTTGAACCATCGCGGCGGGAATTAATCCTGATTCCTCCCTCCGCTTTTTCTTTGCCAATTCCGCAAATCCCGTTGTAAAATAGGCGCTAAACCGTTTTACTAAAGGGGTTAAGATGTAGAAACAGAGATATACAGCCGTACGGAGGGTCAGGGTTATGCGTGCGCTGGCCGCTCTGGCTGCTCTGGCGGCAATTTTGGTGTTGGCGCCGTCGTGCGCAACCAGCAGCGGCGACGAGCCTGATCGAGAACCGGACCCGGTTGTCTCCCGCGGGCGATCGACCGGATTCCGCGCGACGCCGACGGGTATCCGCTGGAACTGCCGGTGTCGATCGACGGGAATCCTTCCTGGGTGCGTTTTTTGGTCAACAATCATTATATCGGCCGCTACCGGATTCTGTTCGACGGAACGGGGACGCTCGGAGCGTCGGCCCGGGAATTCGATGGAAGATGGTACATAGATTTGGACGGGGCGGGAACAAACGAGTATATCGATATCCTGACGTCGGCGAAGGACGATCCGGTTAAAAACATGCGCATACTGCCGGAGCCGCAGGCGGATTCGCTTGCCGATGCAGCTGCAAGTGCGCCTGCTGCCGGCGTGCCGGCAGCGAGCAGCACGTCGCCGTTCATACCGGAAGTGGTCGAGGCGCTCAGGGAATTCCACGTCATACGGTTCATGGACATTCAGCGGACCAACTTCTCGGTGCACCGCAACTGGGAAGACCGCGCCGCTCCGTCGTACTACTCGCAGGCGACGATTCGGGGGATGTCGCACGAGTACGCGAAGAGCGAAGTCGACTGCAAGCTCTATACGGCCTTCCATTTTATCGGCGACCGGAAAACGAGGCACGGTTCCTGGTGGCATCTTGAGAGCCTGTCGCAGATCGGAACCGATTACCGCACGACGGCGCCCAAATACCAGGCGCTGCTGGACGCGAATACCGACCGGTGAGAGATCCCGGGCAGATATGATCTGCCCGGCCGCGCTTTGCAGGTTGCTGCTTCTTGATGAATTCCCTGATCGTCGCCGCCTGGCGTGATTCTTTCGAGAGCGCGTCCTGCGCAAGGTGATCGTGCGCCTTGGCTGGTGTTTTGTGGTTCGAGCTGCTTCTGATGTTTGGGTGTAATGTAATCATGTACGTTGCAAAGTTCTATAAAAAAAAGTCCCCCGGAAAGATGTTCTCCGGAGGACAGGTGCAAGAGCTTTGTTATGTGTGTTGGCGCGGCTTTGAGGCAGGGTCAGGAAGCCGCTGTGCGCGAATGCATCCAGGACGGAAGGGCGAGCTTGAAAGTTTTTCCGCCGGTTCTGAACCATACGACGACGCTTTGCAGGACGATAAAGACGTAGAGAAGTCCGCCGCTGACGATCGCCTGGAAGTTGGAGTTGACGCCTGCCGCCCGGATGAGTTCGTTGATGGTGAGGAGGGTGAGGGCGCCGATTGGTGAGCCGAAGAGGTTTCCGACGCCGCCCGAGAGCATGGTGCCTCCAATGATGGAGCCTGCTATCGCTTTCATTTCGAAACCGGAAGCGTTGCCGACGTTTCCTGCGCCGGTGGTCATGATGTATACCCAGCCTGCAATTCCCGAAAGGAGTCCGCACAACAGGTACGAAAAGAATTTCGTTTTGCGGACGTTGATGCCGAGCATGAGCGCGCTTTGACTGTTGCCGCCGACTGCATACAGGTTGCGTCCGAACCGCGACCATTTCATGATTACGAAGAGGACGACGATCAGAATGATGGCGATTACAGCGCCTGCCTTGATTTCCAGCGGAATGAAGTTGCCGAGCCGGTTTCGTGTGCCGAGCCAAGGGATGACGAATTCAAAATCGCGGAGCGCAACAAAATCCGGCCGGGTTACGTTGATGGGATCCTTGTGGATGGTTGTTAACAGTCCGTTTGCAAGGAACATGCCGGCGAGCGTGATAATGAACGGCTGGATTTCCAGGTAGGCGATCAGGAATCCCTGCAGGAGCCCGAAGGCAAGGCCGATGCCGAGCGAAAGCAGGATGGCCGATGCGATGCCGCTGCTGCCGGATTCGAGGAGCAGTGCGCAGCACATTGTAACAAGACCGGTTACAGCTCCAACAGAGATGTCAATTCCTCCGCCGATCATGACGATGCTGATGCCGAGGGTGAGGATTATGAGCGGGGCGTTCAGGCTGAACAGGTCAAAGAATGTTTGAAACTGCATAAAGCTTCCGGGATACCGGATTATAGCAAATGCGTACATAAGTACGAAAATAACCGCAGCGATTATAAAAAGAAGATTCGAGTTGGAAAGCGGGTCGCGCGTTCCGGGCAGCTTGGTTTGGTTCATCTGGCACCTCCAGTGCGCAACCGCAGTCTGGTCCGCGCGATGTATTCGCGCAGCGCTGGCGACGAGACGATCATGAGGATGATGATAAAGACAGCCTTGAACGCCTTGATGGTTTCGGTGCCTACTTCGAGGCGAAGCAGGGTCCGGCTTAGCACTTCTATGGTGTAGGCGCCGATGATCGATCCGGAGATGCTGAACTTTCCCCCGGACAGGGCATTGCCGCCGATGGCGACTGCGAGGATTGCGTCCATTTCGACGAACTTGAGGATGTTTACGCTGTCGTGGCGTCCTGCTTTGCAGACGGCCAGGAATCCTGCGGCAGCGCAGCACAGTCCGAGTATGACGTAGGTGAGGAATTTAATCTTGACCGGATTGATGCCGTTCAGCCGCGCCGCTTTTTCGTTGATTCCCACTGTTTCTACATACAGCCTGATGTTCGTGGTTTTCAGCAGGAGCGCGATCAGCGCGATAAAGACGGCTGTCAGAAGTATCGGTGTCTGGATCGGGATGCCGGGTATGACGCCGCCGATCCGGCTGGTCAGTTCGTTGGCCAGAACCGGCGACAGTTTGCCGTCGATCATGAACGAGATGGATCTTCCGGCCGTGAACAGGATGAGCGTCGCGACCATCGGTTGGACTTTGAAAATTGCGACCAGCGATCCGTTGAACGCGCCGATCAGTATACCGACGACACAGCTGACGAGGAAGCCCTGTGCGATGATGAACCAGGTGATTTCGCTTGCATTCAAAAGTACCTGTACAAAAACGGCAGAGGTTATGGCCGCTGCAACTCCGACGCTGATGTCCTGGCCTCGGGACGAGGCTGTGACAAAGGTCATTCCGATTGCGAGGATTACCAGTTCCGAGGCGCCGAACAGGATGTTCGGTATGTTGCCGTACATGGCTCCGTTGATCATGGTGATGCTGAAGTAGTCGGCGCCCTTGATCAGATTGATGAGTATCAGTATTCCCAGGATTGACAGGGGAAATACAAGATGGGAAATACTTCCCTTGTGCCGCGCTGTGTTCATTCTCCACCCCCTGCGATGACGCGCATAACGTCGCTTTGAGTCAGATTCGCTCCGCTCAGTTCGCCTGCAATTCGCCGGTCTTTCATGACGATCAGCCGGGAGCAGGTTCTGAGCATTTCTTCGATTTCCGAAGATATAAAGGTAACGCTGACGCCCGCTTCTGCAAGCTTGAGCACCAGTTTTTGTATTTCGACCTTTGTTCCGATGTCGATTCCCCGCGTCGGTTCGTCGAGTATCAGGTATTCGGGATGTGTGATAAGCCACCGCGCAAGAATGACTTTCTGCTGGTTGCCTCCCGAAAGAGATTTAATCGGCGTATTGATAGAAGCCGTCTTGATATTCAGTTTTTGTACATATTCGTCAGCAAAATCTTCGGCCTGTTTTCTGGTAAACGGTTTGAAAAATCCTTTCATTACTTGCAGCGCCAGAATGATGTTGTCGCGCACCGAAAGATCGGCGATGATTCCGTCGCCTTTGCGGTCTTCGGGTAGATACGCGATTCCCTGTTTCATGGCGTCTATCGGTTCGTGTATTGCAACGTTTTTTCCGTTAATTTTTACTTCGCCGCCGGTGACTTTGTCGGCTGCGTAAATGGCGCGTACGCTTTCGCTGCGTCCCGATCCCAAAAGGCCGATAAACCCATTTACTTCTCCTTTGCGGATCGTAAAGTCGAAGGGGGCGACTCCTGCAACGCTTGAAAGTCCTTTTGCCTCGAATACGGGATCGATATTCTGCCCTGCGGGAATTTCGTGTTTGCGTAGCTGTTCCACGTCTTCCAGCGCCTTGCCCATCATTTTGGAGACAAGCTCGAACTGCGGAAGCGAGGAAGCTTCATATTCTCCGATCAGTTCACCGTTGCGGAGTACTGTGATCCGGTCGCTAATTTCGTACACCTGATCGAGAAAGTGCGTGATGAATACAATGCCGACTCCTCTGGACTTGAGCTCCCGCATGAGTTCGAAAAGCGTGTGCACTTCGTCTGTATCCAGGGAGGAGGTTGGTTCGTCCAGAACAAGAATCTTGCATTCCATATCGATTGCGCGTGCGATTGCGATCATCTGCTGGACTGCAAGAGAACAGCTTGAAAGCTCCTGAGTGGGCCGCGCCGGGATGCCGAGCGAGGCAAGCAGTTTTGTCGCGTTTTCGTTCATGCGCCGCCATTGGACGAATGAATACGAACCCCGCGCAATGTACAGATTTTCTGCAACAGTCAGATTCGGGCACAAGGTGATTTCCTGATACACCGTGCCGATGCCGTTTTTCTGCGCTTCCTGCGGCGATTTGAACTGAACCGCTTTCCCGTCGACGAGTATCCGGCCTTCGTCTTTTTCGTAGACGCCTGTCATTACTTTTACCAGTGTCGATTTCCCCGCGCCGTTTTCGCCCATCAGGGCGTGGATTTCTCCTTTGCGCAGCGTAAAGTCGACGTTATGCAGAGCCTTGACCCCCGGAAAGGTCTTGCATATACCCTGCATCTCAAGCACTTTTTCCGACTGCATTACCAGACCTCCTTCAGGTGCCGAAAAAGGGGATTCCCGAAAAAACGACTGTCTTCCGGGATTCCCCTCTGCGTGCTGCCGCACAGCGATGTGATGTGCCTTACTTGGTTACAACGCCCTTGCCCGGGTCGTCGTTGATACCGAGCTTGGTGATGATGTCGTCGGTGATTGTCGCGGTGTCCGCATAGATTTCTTTTTGATACACGATTCCGCTCGGGATAGTGCCGCCGGTAGAGGCTGCCTTGATCCAGCTTGCGATTTCTGCTGCCTGGCGGGGATTGCACTGCACGTCGCAGTCCCAGTAGCCGGCCTGTACGTTGCGGAGTGCGAAGCGGTTAAAGTCGAATCCGAGAATCTTGACTTTTCCGCCTTTCCCGTGGGTGATGCCGGCTGCGTCGAGTGCCTGAACAGCACCCTGCGCCATACCGTCGTTTTCTGCATAGATGACGTTGAAATCCTTGCCTGCGGCAATCGCGGCTTCTACAACCTTGCGCGCTTCCTCAAGACTCCAGCTGTCTCCACCGGTTCCGTCTGCAACCAGGTTGATCCTTCCTTCGTCGCGGGCTTTCAGTACTGCCGCGCTGCGTCCGACCTCTGCGGCGGAGCCGAGCTGTCCGCGGATCAGGATGAGGTTGACAACAGGGAGCTTCTGGTTGAGTACCCAGTTGATTGCGGTGTTTCCTTCGGTTGCCATGTCGGAGACGAGCGCTGCCTGGTAGTTCGCGGCGTCGGTCTGGATCAGACGGTCGAAGAGGAATACGGTGACACCGGCGGTTTTCGCCGATTTCAGGACGTTGTCCCAGCCGGATGCGTTGGCTGCGGAAATAAGGAGGTAGTCGACGCCGTCGCGGATATAGCCCTGTGCTGCAGCGATCTGTTCGCTGTTGTCGGCTGTGTTCGTCTGTTTTGCGTCGTAGCCGTTCGCCCTGGAGAATACGTTGTTCATGTCTTCAACGTTCGCCTGGCGGTATCCGGATTCTTCCGGGGGCAGGTTTACAATACCGACCTTGATAAGCTTTTGGCCTGCAGGAGCCGCGGCTTCCTTTTTGCCGCCGGCAAATGCCGGTGTCAGCATGAATACCGCTGCGAGCGCCAAGACTGCGATCTGTGTGATCTTTTTCATCTTTCTTCCTCCACTTTCATTGAGTTCAGGGCGTATGCCCTGCTTCCAGTTATGGGGCCGTTTTGCTGCGGGCGCTACCGACATCCTTATGCAGTTGGTACGATCTTTTATGGATGCGTCTTCCAGCGTGCTGTTTCTCTACAGTATTTTATGGAAAGTCTATGTTATTTTACGAATGAATTGCGCGGGACTTTTTTTTGGTTGCGTCCTCCGGAAGGTATGGTAGAATAACAGCCGGAAGGTTGTTGTATGGATCGCCCAGTCCGTTTGATTTTTGCCGTCTCCTGTTTTCTTTGCATTGCCGCCGGTTGCCGCAATAAAAACGTGTCTGAACAGCAGGATCCGATTGTGCTTGGCTATTCGCAGCTGGGAGACGAAAGTTCATGGCGAACCCAGAATACGTTTTCTATCAAGTCTGCGGCGAAGCGCTCCGGCATCAAGATACTGTTCGAGGATGCAATGCAGAATCCGGCCAACCAGATTAAGGCGCTCCGTTCCTTTATTGCGTATAAGGTGGACGTGATCGCTTTTTCTCCGCTGGTCGAAACCGGCTGGGATACGGTATTGGAAGAAGCGAAAGCGGCGGGCATTCCGGTAATTCTTGTAGACCGCATGATTGAAACCTCGGACGACAGTCTGTATACCGCCGCGCTCTGCTCCGATTTTGCCCTTGAAGGCCGCCGGGCAGGGGAGTTCCTCGTTCGCAAATTTGCAGGCCGGACGACACCCGTCAACATTGTGGAACTGGCCGGTACTGCATTTTCGACACCGGCGATTGGCCGGTCCGAAGGTTTCAGGGAGGTGCTTTCGGCGCATCCGAAATTCGTCATCTGCTTCAGCGAGGACGGAGACTTTATGCAAAGCAAGGGCCGGGAGATAATGCAGAAAGTGCTCAAGCTGTACCGGAGCGACGAGATCGATGTGCTGTATTCGCACAACGACGATATGACGTTCGGCGTAATCGAAGTGATGAAGGAAGCGGGCCTTGCGCCCGGAAAGGATATCGTGATTATTTCGGTGGACGCGACGCAGCGGAGTATCGACTATCTGAGAGAGGGCACGATCAACTGCGTTATCGAGTGCAATCCGAACAGCGGCCAGCAGGTGATGGAGCTTGCGACCAGAATTGTTTCCGGAGAAAACGTGCCGAAGCGCACCTACATACAGGAAACGACGTTCGACGAGTTCGGAGACCTCGACTCGATTGCGAACAGAGGTTACTGAAATTGGGCTTGACTTCCGGGTTGCGTACCAACAGTATACGCAGAACATTAAAAGTTACAAACATCGTTATTGTGATTGCAACGCTGGTACCGTTCGTGTTCAATACGTTGTATTACAATATCGTACGCAACCAGTATGAACGGATAATCGAAAACGTGTATAGCGCGAACAGCTTGTCCAGCAACCTGAAAGGCGACATCTACACCACCATGTGGAACATTGTTACCGGAAAAGCCCGCTTCGAGGAAAACATCCAGTACGAACTGCTGGATCGAATCAAGGGCAGTCTGGATATGCTGGAACGGAATGCGAACAGCGCTGACAACAGTTATTTGATTCTTGTTGCCCGCAACACGCTGGAAACGCTCGAAGGCTATGTGCGGAAAATCGGCAACAACATTGCATACGGTATGCCTGTTCGCGATAACGAAAAGATCCTTTCCGACATTACCTCCGTAAGTGATCTGTTGTACGACGTGCTTCAAAAATTCGTTGCGGCCGAAATGGTGATAGCGCACGAGCAAAATAAAAAATTGCAGCATTCCATGGATTTAATGACGTTCGCCCAGGTTGTTCTGTTCGTATCTATCCTGCTCTTCCTGCTGCGAAATTATCGGCAGCTGAACCGCAGCATCAACGAACCGATCTATCGGCTCAAGACTATGGCATCGAAAATTGCGCAGGGTGATCTGACGATCCGGGTTGAAAGGCCGGAGATCAGCGAACTGGATGACCTGACCGACAGTCTCAATACCATGGCAGAAAAACTCATAGCATTGATCGAGCAGAATGTCCAAAAGCAGCGCAACCTGCAGAAAGCCGAAATGAAAGCCCTGCAGGCTCAGATTGCTCCGCACTTTATGTACAATACGCTCGGCACGATTCTTTCGCTTGCAGAGGACGGGCAAAAGGAAGATGTAGTAAAAACCACGCTCGCGCTTTCCAGCTTTTTCCGCCTTTCGCTGAACAAGGGCCGTGACTGGGTAACCGTGGCAGAGGAAAAAGCCCATGTGGAGAGTTATCTTGCAATACAAAAAATGCGGTACGGGGCAATTCTTGAGTATGAAATCGACTTTAGCCAGGACATCCTCCGGGAGTCGATGCTCAAGCTCCTTTTGCAGCCCCTGGTCGAAAATTCAATTTATCACGGCATAAAAAAAACGCGGCGTCGCGGCATGATTACGCTCAAGGGCCGGCTCGAAAAGGAGTGCATGGTTTTTATCGTACAAGACAACGGAAAGGGCTTGACGCGGGAAGAACTGGACGCTCTGCGCAATAGTCTTTCCAATTACGATGTATCGATTCCCGGAACAGGATTCGGGCTGTACAACGTGTACAAGCGCATCCAGCTGTACTATGAAACAGACGACGGGCTGACAGTGGAAAGCGAATACAACAGGGGCTGCACAATTACGCTGCGCCTGCCAATGGTAAAATCGCAAATGTCTGCCGCTGCCGCTGCGGTTCCGGCACAGAGCACCTGAAGGGAGGCGAAGCATGTTTACAGTGTTTCTTGTAGAAGATGAACCGCTTATCCGGCAGAACATGCGGAACGCGCTGGAAAACGGAGACGAGCCGTATATCTGCGCGGGAGAAGCCGGCGACGGCGAGCTTGCGCTGACCATTATACAGGATGTAAAACCGGATATTCTGATTACCGATATCAAGATGCCGTTTATGGACGGCCTGACGCTCGCCCGCCATGCCAAGGCGATTATCCCCTGGCTTCGCGTCATAATTGTCAGCGGCTATGACGACTTCGATCTTGCGCGGCAGGCGATCGGCATCGGCGTGGACCAGTATATCCTGAAGCCGGTTGCCAACAAGGATCTCTTTGCCGCCCTGCGCGCTGCGGGCGAAAAAATAACCGAACACAAGCGGCAGAGCGTCACGTTTCTGAAAAATTTGTCCAACGAGGAAATGATCCGGAACGCCTTGCTCGGGACTTTTCTGGAGCAGCTGTGCAGCGGGGAAATCGGCCCGGACGAAGCGCTCCGCCGCGCGGAAGAACTGTCGGTGAACCTTCTGAGCAAATACTATACGGTTGCAGTTGCCCGGTGCGAAGAGAACGGCGGCTTGCCGAACCGGCAGGCGATTGCTTCGAAAGTCAAATACCTTCTGGTCGATTCGACCGACGTCCTCTTTTATATCAGCGGCATGGACCTCATCGTTCTGATCGTCAAGGGCTCGTTCGAAATCGATGCAACCGAACGCGCATACCACAGCACCCAAACGCTGAAACATGAACTGGAAGGAGACCTCTCCCTGAAGCTGACTATCGGCATCAGCACCGTGGTCAACCGAATTTCGGCTATCCGCGACGCATGGCACGAAGCCTGCATATTGCTCAAGACTTTCGGACACGCCCACCGCGGGCGTATTTTTTGCGCAGGGGATCTGGGCCGGGCAGACACGCCTGTTGCGGCATCGCTTGACGAAATCTTCAACACCGATGTGGCGGAGCGGCTCAAGTTCGCAACGCCCCGGGACGTTCCCGGAATTGTCGAAGAATTCACAAAGAATCTGGACTGCAACGAAATGCAAGGCATCCTGAACCGGTACTATGTGCTCATGGATCTGACCGCGGCCGCCATGCGGATTATCCGGGACTTCAATCCGTCGATCGACAACTCCGGATTGTCCGGCCAGTTTGTCGAACGCGATCAGGTCTTCAGCTCGGCTGTTTCTGTCCGCGAATGCGCCGAGCTGGCAACAAAGATCTGCCTGAAATTCATCGAACTGCGGGACAGCGGAAACAACTGCCACCACCGGAAGCTGGTGCACAAAGCCTGCGCTTACATCAGGGAAAACTACAACAGCCCGGACATATCGCTGAATACCGTCGCTTCATACGTCTCGCTGAGCCCGACCCATTTCAGCACCATATTCGCCCAGGAAATGTCCGAAACGTTTATCGATTACCTTACCGGCGTACGCATGGAAAAAGTAAAAGAACTCCTCGTTTCTACCGACGAGAAAATTGTCAGCATTGCGTTCAGCGTCGGCTACAACGAACCGAACTACCTGAGCTATCTGTTCAAAAAACGCGAAGGCTTGTCGCCGAAAGAGTACCGTTCGCAGAAAAGCCCGGTGCGCGACAAAACCTGACCCGGTGCGCGACAAAACCTGACCCGGTGCGCCTGTTGCGCACCAAAGCCCATTGTGGCAATATACCGTACATGTACGCAGATATATTGAAATTTGTACGACACAACCAGCGCATGATCGCCCTGTATGCAGCGTTTTATCTTGGAGTGACCGGCCTGGTCATGGCTGTTACGGCTAGTGCCGGGTCAATATCCGCCCCGCCGGCCTCCGCAGAAGCCTCCGGCACCGACGCGCTGATTCTCTTCCTTGGCATAGTTCCCCTTGCCGCCAGCCTGGCAATGCTTGCCGGAACCCTGTGGTTTTTCCGCGCAATCGTCGGCTCGTACCGGAACGTTCGCACCCGCTTTGGACCGGCCGCAGCCATGACAATCCGGACGTACATCGGCCGCTTTTTCAAAGCAACACTGATTTTTTTCCCCATCGGAATTCTTGCGGGCATGCTGTACATTCTTTTATTCAACCCCGACATTCAAAACTTTGCCAGCGCTTCCTCAGATCTTGGCCCGTTCTATCTTGTGCTGATGACCGTCTACCAAGTCCTGTTCGCGATTGTAACCTTCAATGTTATATTCGTCCCGCTTGTATCCGTTTCCACAAACGCCCTCTCGTACCGGCAAACTCTCGACGCCTGCCGGAGCCTTGTCCGCCGTCGCCCGAACACACTCAAGCGCCTGTTTGTCGGCTACCAGACAGCAACAATCCTCGTCTCCCTTGCCGCAGGCATCCTTGAAAACCCGCTGCACCTTGGCATGCTTTCGGCCTTCATGGCGGTCGTTGAAATCCTCTGGGCTGTTGTTCTGGCCTGGCAGTTCATGTCGATCAATATCGAACGCGAGACTGAAGCCGGCGCCGGAAGCGGGTTCGATGTTCCCATGACAATTCCGGAACAGACAGGGGTCGACATTCGATCAGACGCGGAAGTCGAATCGGGCAACGTAGACAGCTTAGGCGAGTAAGGGATTCTGCCGGCAAAAAGATTCGGCTGCAAGATGTCCCGACGAAAAAGCAAACTGCAAGTTGTAACCGCCGGTGTTACCGTCCACGTCGAGGGCCTCGCCGATTATAAAAAGATGCCTGACAATCTTCGATTCGAGCGAGCGGGTAGAAATTTCCTCCAGCGGAACGCCGCCCGCTGTCGCCATAGCGATTTTAAATCCTCCGTCGCCCGAGATGGTAAACCGGTCTTTCTTGAGTATTTCTGCAATAGCCTTTAGCATCGAGCCCGGAAGGCTCGACGCCTGTACGTCGCCTGCGAAGCTGGCGCCGCCTGCGAAGCTGGCGCCGCCTGCGCAGCCGGCGCCGGCGCGGGACGTGACCGCTTCCAGAAACCGCTTGGGCAGTGCAGGTTCTCCATCCGTACCGCAGGCTGCACGCACCGCGGGGAGTTCTGCAATCACCGTTGCGATCTGCTTTTTGGAGCCGATCGCCGCCTGGCGCAGCTCGCGAGCGAGGTCTTCGAGCCTGACGCCGGGAAGATAGTCGATCGAAAGTTCGGCTCCGATCCGGGCGTAGCGTGAAAGGTCGAGCACTGCAGGACCCGAGAAGTTTTCATGGGTAAGAAGGAGCGGGCCGAGGCTTTCGCGCGGGCCGAGGCTTTCGCGCGGGCCGAGACTTTCGCATTTGTCGATGGTGATGCGGACGTGTTTGAACGCAACTCCTGCAAGGCTTGTGTACGGATAGTTTTCAACAAACAGCGGGACGAGGGCGGGTTTTGGCTGGACGATTGTATGCCCGAGTTTTTCCAGAAGCGGGAACATGGAACCGTCGGAGCCAGTGGTCGGGTAGGAACAGCCGCCGGTCGCGACAACGAGCATCCGCGCACGGTGCGTCTTGCCGGCAGCGGTTACGGTAAAGAGGCCGGCGGCGTCGATGCTTCCGTCCGCGGCAATATCCGTTACCGGAGAAGAGCACTGGAGGGTAAAACCGTTATCGGAAGCCGCACGAAGGAGCGCGTCCAGGACGTCGCGGCCGCATAGGGAGGCGGGAAACACCTTGCCGTCTTCGCGCTCTGCAAGAGGAACGCCGAGGCGTTCGAAAAAGTCCCGGACGGCGAGGTTGTTGAACCGGTACAGGATAGAGCGGATTTTTGGGCCCGAGTCGCCATAGCAGGAAACGAATGCTTTGATGTCGCCCGAGTGGGTCAGGTTGCACTGGCCGGAGCCTGCCATCAACAGCTTTTTACCCGGACTCGGGCTTTTTTCGAGGATAAGTCCACGAATGGGAAACCCATTCCTGGACGGACGAGCTGAGGCGGCGGCAAAAAGACCCGCGGCGCCGGCGCCGATTATGATAACATCGTAGATCACGGGTATTTCATACCCTGTTCCGGATCGAAAGTCGACCCCTGTTGAATCTTTCGCGCCTTCCGGGCGGTTTGGATGTCGAACCCTTGCAAAACGTTGTCGCTCAGTTTCCCTTGATTAAAATATCTGCTATAGTACGTTCAAAATCTGAAGATGTGTCGACGGGAGTATATATGAACGGAAACAATCAGGGCGCTGAGTCCGATTTTGCGGCTATGTTCGAAAAAAGCCTTGCGGGGATGGAAAAACTGAAACCAGGGCAGCAGGTGAAGACTGAAGTCGTGTCGATCGGCAAGGAATGCGTGTTCCTGCACTTGAGCGGAAAAAGCGAAGGTGTTATCGATATTGGCGAATTCCTGGACGCGGACGGTGCGCTCGCGGTGAAGGAAGGGGACGCGGTAACTGCGTACTTTCTGGAGTCTAAAAACGGCGAGATGCGGTTTACCACGAAGATTGCAGGCGAAAAAGCCGGATCGAGCCTGTTGGAAAACGCGTACCAGAACCGGATTCCGGTCGAGGGAACGGTCGAGAAGGAAATCAAGGGCGGTTACGAAGTGCGCATCGGCGACACGCGGGCGTTTTGTCCTTTTTCGCAAATGGGAGCGCGGCAGCCGGGAGCCAGGCCGGCCGGCAGTAACGCTGAAGCTCCGGTTTGGGTTGGCAAGAAGTTGACTTTCAGGATTATGGAATACAAGGACGGCGGGAAAAGCATTCTGGTGTCCAACCGCGCGATCGAGGAAGAAGCCCGGCAGGTACGCATCGAGGAGCTGAAATCGTCGCTGTCCGAGGGGATGACTGTGAAGGGAACGATCGCGTCGATCCAGGATTACGGCGCCTTTGTCGAGCTCGGCGGGGTGCAGGCGCTGCTGCCGATCTCCGAAATCGGCCGTACCCGGGTGCAGGACATCCGTTCGACGCTCGCCGTCGGGCAGGAGATCGAAGCCGAGATCATCAAGCTGGACTGGAAGAACGAGCGCATTTCGCTGAGCATGAAGAGTCTGCTCGCCGATCCCTGGGTCGGGGTTGCCGACCGTTATCCCCGCGATTCGAAGCACACCGGCACCGTCGCCCGCATTGCGGAATTCGGCGCCTTCGTGACCCTCGAGCCCGGCCTGGACGGGCTTGTGCACTCGTCGCTCCTGAAGGGAGATTCTGCATACGGCAATTCGCGCACTGCGGTTAAGGTTGGCCAGAAGATGTCTGTGCAGATTCTGGAGGTCGATGCGGCCGCCCGGCGTATTTCGCTCAAGCCGGCGACTTCGGCCGAAGAAGATTCGACCGTCGGCAAGTACCTGAACGGCGGTTCGGACACAGAAACCTACAATCCCTTCGCCGCTCTTCTGAAGAAGAAATAAGCGATTGACGCGCGCGACATTCTGCGGGCAGCGCGCGGCGAGTGCGAGTTCCTCCTTCCCGGAGGATTCAATACACTGAAAATGAAAGTCGATGCCAAGACCTCGTCCATCTCCGTGAAGTTGACGAAGATCTAGTCTGATCCTCCCGCCCGGAACGCGCACGTTCCGGGCAGTCGTCTCGATTTCTCCGCAGGCGCGGGACGTGCGTCCCGCGCTGCTTCCCTGATCGTCTTCGCCCCGGCTGGTTCGTCCGCACGCGCGCCTGCGCGGATGGAGATTTCGCCCGTCGGGGATTTTCCGGCTCCCGCGGATGCGAGATTCTTTGATGCTGACAATCGGCGCTGCTTCGGAGTATGATTGGGTATGCGTGTTTTGATTATCGGTGCCAGCAGAAATCCCGAGCGGTATTCGCATCTTGCCATGAAGCGGCTCGAAACCGCAGGCCATGAGGTGGTTCTTTACAATCCCGGAATCGACGACATTGAAGGCCGGCCGGTTGTCCGCGATCTTGCGCAGGTTTCGGGGCCGGTGGATACGGTTACCCTGTACACAAGCCCCGCTCATCTGGAACCGCTTGTCGACCGGATTATCGCGCTTTCGCCCCGCCGCATCATCGCGAATCCCGGCACCGAAACGGATTTCATTCCGGCCAAAGCCGAAGCAGCCGGCATCGAATACCGCGAAGCCTGCACCCTGGTGCTGCTTTCGACGGGGCAGTTCTGAAACAATGTGTATAATCGTGTTGTTACAGACGATATAATTATCGCAGAATTTCTGCAAGGTTTCCGGGATGAGAGAGATTTTCTGGAAGCAAAAAAAATAATGGAAAGTTTGGAATACAGAGACTTTCTGGGAAAGGAAATAGCAATTCAAGCAGCACAGAATTTTTTGATTATTGAGAAAAAAGGGAATCACTGTTCGGAAAACTATCGATGTTATTATTGCTACTTTCTGTATCGTAAATGGATTCGAATTAATTCATAATGATCGGGACTTTGATCCGATGGAAGAATATCTGGGATTAATCGTGAAAAATGGTTGAATGTGCAACCATGAATCTGCTTCCCTGATCGTCTTCGCCCCGGTTGAGTCGTCCGAACGCGCGCCTGCGCGGATAGTAGTTCGCGTCAGAATTCCCGCTCCCTGGCTCATTTTTACTCTTACCGCCGTTCCGCCATTTCTTCCTTGAGCGATGCGAGCGTTTCTTTCAGGGATCCTTTCGGCAGGGAAATAGTAGTTCCGATTCCCTCGAAGGGCGATCCTTCAGTGCGCTCCGGCGTCAGTCTGAAAACGGAGCCGTCAGCCCGGGTGATCAATACCGAACCGTCCTGCTTTGCCCGATCCAGCACCGAAGCGAGTGTCTTGCGGGCTTCCGAATATGTTGTTACAAGCATTATTGTACCTCCAGGCAATATAGTAGGCATTTATAATGATCTTTTGCAATCTTTCCCTCCGTGAATCATAGTAGAAGCATATCAACATGCATGTGCGGTGTGGCGACGTTATGTGCGCAAAAGCATAACAAATTACAGAATGCACAATGAAATCGCGACTCTTTTGGGACTACGCCGGCCGCTTGCCGGGATTGGTTCGCGTGCTTGCATTCTGCTTTTTTGCGCATCCGGCGCCGGCCAGCACTCTTTATCCGACCAGATCGACGATTACGCTGATCTACGTTAGCCCTGATCTACGTCAACCCTGATCTACGTCAGTCCCGGCTCTGGTAGTGCTTTTCCGGATGGCCAGGCGTGTTATACTCTCCGCGAGGTGCTCTTATATGAAAGCATGGAAAACATTCTGGATCGGTGTCGCGGTATGCGCGATTGGTCTTGTGCAAAGTGCCGCCGGCGGCGAATTGCACCGGCTGGTTACGGTTGCGATCGGTCTTTTCTGCATGGTGTGGGGATGGAAGATCGGCTGGACGCGGTATCGCGGCCTTACCGCGCTTGTCGGTCATCTGGCGATAACGGCCGGTTGCTCTCCCCGCGGAGAATGCGGATTCCGGACCCTGCGAACGCTTCGCTGTATCATTTCCAGTTGACTGATCGTTGAATGCGCTTTATTGTTGCGTATACTTTTCTTCAAGGAGGCAGAACATGAAGGTAATTGCAATCAACCCGTCGGCGGGGGATTCTGCGCTGTAATAACCGAGGTTGCATTCCTGCAATCGTCCCGGCGTTTTCTTTCTGATTCCCATCGTCTCCCGTCGTCATCCCCATACCGCACCGAGGTGAAAGCCCGCGCGGTGTTCTCTGTTCGTTTTCCGGCGCCGTGAAGGTTCCGGAAATTCTTATGCGCTCTTTTTTAAGGATGACCATCGTGACTTGTAATTCTGTATATTCAGGCGTTCCCGTTTCTCCGGCCGAGTGGGGCTGGAAGGATTCTCTATTCCCCGCTGCTTTCCAGGCCGCTGCGTCCGCAGGATGTCCCTGCGTTCCCGGCAGGATAATCCGCACCGAACGGCACGCGTATTCCGTCGCTGTTCCGCTGTTCGACCGGAGTCTGTACGAAGCCTTCGGCTTGCAGCTTGAGGAAGGCGGCCCTGTTTCAGGCATTTTTGAAGGTGTCCGGGTTAGCGGTAAATTCGAGTACCGTTCGGCGGGCCCTGCCGATTATCCGGCAACCGGCGATTGGGTGCTGGTTGAACCGCGGTTCTCCGCGACGAACCCGCGCCAGGCGACGGACCTGGTCATCCAGACGGTGCTCCCGAGGTTTTCGTCCGTTTCCAGAACCGGCGCCGGTGCGACATCCGATTCCCAGATACTTGCCGCGAATGTCGACACTCTTTTTTTGGTATTCGCCCTCGACGGCGGGCGCAATTTTCTTGAGCGGCTTCTGGAACGATCGCTTATCGTTGCCCGTTCAGGCGGCGTGCGTCCCTGCGTGGTGCTGAACAAGGCAGACCTTGCGAGTCCGGAAGACCGGGCTGCAGCCAGCGAGCTTGCCCGATCCGCCTCCGGAAGCGCCGAAGTGCTTGCGGTGAGCGCGAAAACCGGCGAGGGCATCGGCGAGCTTGTCCGTCTCGTTCGTCCCGGCGAAACGGTCGGCGTTCTGGGCAAGAGCGGCGTGGGAAAGTCGGCTCTGGTGAACGCGCTCGAGCGGATCGGTTTCGTGCAGGGCTCGGAACCATGCGCGGGGCCGGCCGCAGGTGCAGGTTCGCTCTTCGATAGTCCCGCTCTGGAAGGCGAGGTGCGGGAGGACGACCGGCAGGGTCGGCATACCACGACGTCGAGCAGGCTGTACCGTCTGCCGTCCGGCATTTTAATGATCGACAGTCCCGGTATCCGCGAGCTGAAAATCTGGGGAAGCCTGGATGCGGTCGATGAGACTTTCCCGGATATCGTAGCACTTGCCGGTCAGTGCCGGTTTGCGGATTGTTCGCACGGCCTGGAAGCAGGCTGCGCCGTGCGTGCTGCGCTTGAATCCGGGTCGCTTGATTTTGCGCGCTTCCGGTCCTGGAAGAACCTCGAGCGCGAGCAGGCGTACAACGAACGGCGCTCCGACGAGAAAGCTCGGCGCGAGCACGATCAAAAGTGGAAGAATATATCGAAGGCGCAAAAGAAGCTGAGGAAGGACCGGTCCTAGCCGCTTCGTAACGCGCCTGCCTCGGGGAGCGCCGCGCAATGCGAGAAGTTCAACAAAAACCTGATTCAAAACTGACGCACGAAGCTCAACTTGCGGCGCACAACTTTGAGCCGGAGCGCCGGCCAGCACTCTTTGACCGGGCAGATCGACGATCACGCTGATTGGCAGGAATGATACCATACCGCAGGGAAACCGGTGTTGCGCATGTTTTTTAAGTACAATTCCCGGTAAAGCTGATCTACTATGTAATATTTACTTTACACGTCCGTTTACGGACTTCCCGAGGATGAGAGAATGCAATTGAGAAATGTTATCGAAGTTGATCCGGATAAGTGCGTCAACTGCCATCGCTGTATCGCCGTGTGCCCTGCAAAAATGTGCAACAACGGTTCCGGTTCCATAGTCGAGTTGAACGGCAATTTGTGTTTGGGTTGCGGGGCGTGCATCGAAGCCTGCACCCATGGCGCCAGAAAGGGTATCGACGATTCCGCGGCTTTCTTCGCCGATCTTTCCCGCGGCCAGAAGATCGTTGCGATCGTGGCTCCAGCCGCAGCGACGATCGAAGGTGCGAGTCTCTACCAGTTGAACGGCTTTTTGGAGTCGCTTGGGGTCAAGGCTTTCTTTGACGTGAGTTTTGGTGCGGAATTGACCGTAAAGTCCTATCTGGAATACAAGGCAAAAAAGAATCCGCTGTGCCTCATAGCGCAGCCATGTCCCACGCTGGTTTCGTTTATCGAAATGTACCGACCCCAGCTTATCAAGTATTTGGCTCCGTGTGACAGTCCGATGGCGCACACCATGAAAATGATCCGCAAGTATTATCCCCAATTCGCACAGTACCGGATAGCGGTCATTTCGCCGTGCTACTCGAAGCGGAGGGAGTTCGACGCAATTGGATTAGGCGATTACAATGTGACGCTCAAATCCATCGAAGAATATTGCGAGGATAAAAGTATCTCGATAGCTTCGTTTCCGGAGCGGGATTTTGACGGCGGCGTCGCAGAGCGGGCTGTCCTCTTCTCTACACCGGGCGGACTGATGCGGACTGCCGAGCGGGAAGTTCCCGGAATATCCGTCAAGACGAAGCGCATTGAAGGGCAGCCTGCGGTGTATTCATATCTTGCGCATCTCGATAATGCGATACAGCGCAAGGATGCGCCGGTATATGAATTGATTGATTGCCTCAACTGCGAACTTGGATGCAACGCCGGACCGGGAACCCGCAATCACGATAAGCACCCCGACCGGCTCGAAGGCTTTGTCGAAAGGCGCAAGGTACAGGCTGTTGAGCGCTACAGGAATAAAACTGTGATGAAAAGTCCGAAATCGGGCGCTCGAAAGCTCGCGAAAGAAGTGTCCCGATTCTGGGAGCCCGGATTGTATGACCGCACGTATACGGACCGGTCGTCGCTGTTCAGCGAGCTGGTCAAATCTCCCGGTAAAAAGATGATAGACGAAACTTTTTTGACTATGCACAAGACCAAACCGGAGCATGTACTGAATTGCGGCTCCTGCGGCTACAAGAGCTGCGAGCAGATGGCTGTCGCAATCTTCAACGGGCTGAATAAGGTAGAAAACTGCCGCCATTTCGTACAGATCGAAGTCGAAAGGTTAAACCAGCAGCATCGGGAGGAAGTTCGTACCAAGGTTCTCGAGGTTTCCAGGTCCAGCTGCGAGCATATCGAGAAGAGTATTGCCGCTATCAATCATCTTGCGGATATATCGAACGAAATGGCGGCCTTTGTCAGTGAATCTTCGGCATCGATTGAACAGATGGTAGAAAATATCGGAGTTATCAACCGCAATCTGCACAATAACCGGGAGGGCATCATAGGTCTGGAAGGAGCTGCCTCCGAAGGCCAGTCGACTATCGTGAACATTGCCGGTTTGATCCAGGAAGTAGGCGTCAGATCGGACGGGCTGATCGAAGCGTCCAGCGTGATTCACAAAATTGCCGGTCAAACCAATTTGCTCGCGATGAACGCCGCAATAGAG
>SHOL01000028.1 GCA_004294945.1 Treponema sp. | reverse complement strand
GTTCACGGTATCAGGGAATTGGCAGCGGCGCTGCAGGGTCTGCAACCGTCGTCCATACCGGCACCGGAGCGGTTTCCACACAGTTTGAAGTCGCGCCGGCCGGCGACGAATGGAACGAACTGTCTGCCGCAGCTACGCCGGATGCATGGAACACCGGATTGCGGTCCCCTGCCGCCCGTTTTCCGCTCGTCCCCATGTACCCTTCCATCTACTTTCCCTCGCATGGCGGAAATCTTCCGGATACAGATCTTGCGCTCAGAACCGGCAAGACCGAACCGGTCGATGCGATACAGCCCGGAACGTCCGCACTCCCCGGTACCATTACCGTTACCCGCAACGGATTTCCGGAGCCAGGTTTCACTTTCGACAGCGGAACGGGAATTCTCACCCTGTCCGAACCGCCGCGAACCGGTGAAACAATTCGGGTAAGCTGGCTCGAAAACCATCCTGGATCGCGGAATGCGTCCCTGGTATTCTCGAACGGTATACAATGGAATCCGTTTGATCGGCTGACCCTCTCGGCCGGGGCGGGAACCACCTGGAATGTTTCCGGATCGGGCTATACAGATTCAGGAAGCGGCAGTCCGGGACATGCAATCGTCTCTGCATCCCTGGACTGGAAAAATGCGGAAACAGCTCCCGTCCGCATTGGAATATCGTCCAAATCGGCACTGGAAATACAGCTGGAAGATACAACCGGACTGTACCGGCTCTACGGGGCAGACGGGGCTTCCCGGACAGTCTACCCGGCCGCAGCATGGTATCGGCTCCTGCCGGCACACCGGACACCAGTTCTGGGTGCACCATTTGCGGAAGAAGGAAACGAGATTTTACTTGAAAAAGCAGCAGAGGCCGATCCGGAACGAACCACGGGGGGCGAACTTCGGACGTTCACAGACCAGGCGGTAACCGGTTCGCTTCTCGATTTCTCCGCGAATCTGGGCCAAGCCCGCTTTTGGACTGCCGTAGAGATACTGTGCGGCGCATCGGGTGCAACAGATCTTTCCGCCGCAGACAGCATCGCGATCGCCCTGAAGAACACAGGAACAGAGGCCGAATACGCGCTGTATCTGCAAGCCGGCGCTGCAACCGATACCGCCTATGAAAATCCCGCCCTGGTGCGGACCTGGAAACTGGATCCTGTCCCCCCCGGCAATATATGGACAGTACGAACGGTAAAACTCGCACCGGAGGACCGTTCAAAACTGGCAGCCGGAGGGAACCTCAGACTTGTTGCCGTACTGGAAGATCCGCTTACCGCAACTGCCAGAGTCAGCCTTGTGTCCGGCCCGCTGGAAACGATTCCCCTTGCGCTTTCGGCGCGCAGCCTTCCGGAGAATCCCGGCGCGCATATTACAGCCGGTGAGCGCAGCGATCCCGCACCCGAGCCGCTTGCAATCCGTTTTGCCGGGACAGTCGGCCGCTTTAATGCCGGAAAAATAAACCGCGTTCTCGAAACGGAATTCGAGCCCGGAACTACCGTCAGGGATTTTGAAATTGCAGCCCGCCTTCCTGCAGCTCCGTTCAGATCGTACCGCGAATTCGGCTTTTTTATCTTTATCCCCAAATATCCGGCTCCTCCGGCCGATGCGGTGGTAGAAGCAGTCCTTTCTTCGACGAACCAGGACGGCACCGAAAGGCTCGCAGCGCGCCTTGAACTGCCGGCTGCACTTTTGGAAGCGGGAATCTGGCACAAGGTAAGCCTGGACAAAGACCGGCATGTGCTGACCATAGACGATACTCCCGTCCCGCCGGATAAAGCGATTGTGCTGCTGGATGAAACCGCTGCTGTTTCCCGTCTTTCCTTCCGGTTCAGGAACTGGCCGGAACTTCCTTCCGGTCAGAACTGGACTGTCTGCCTCGACGAAGCGTATTTTGGCAGAACGGAAGCTGTTCCCGGAATCCGAAACGAAACAAGGATTGATTTCTCTCATGACGGGCCGGTCTTGATCGTCGGCAAACACCCCATACTCAGTGCTCCCCGGCTTGGCATCACCATGAAAACAGGGGCTAACAGCCGAGCCCCGGATGGTACTGCGGACGGTATGCTTGAAGTCAGTATGGAGCTTTTGGGGGCACAGCTTTCAGGTGCGCTGGACTTTGGGGCTCAAAATCCGGTATCCGTCAGAAACACGATGTATCGGGTGCGCATTCCCGCAGGCCCGGTGTCGTTCGAAGAATACGTTTCGGCCAATCAGGAAAGAGGAACCTGGAACCGGACAAACCGGCTGGAACTTGCATCCCCGGTTCGACTGGCCTTGAACACAGCCTCGGCATCCGGCATTGCAGAACAAACCCAGACATCAGAAGCACAATCCGGACTGCGCATCGGGATATTCCGGTCGGATATATCTTCGCGGTTTTCACAGGTGCTCCGGAATATCGGCAGCGGAAACATAGAGCCCCCGGAACAGTATGGGTATTCTGCACTCTGGATCAGCTCCGCACAGCTTTCTTTTTCGGCCGGCAAAGATGACGCGCTCAGGCGCAGCGGTTCGCATAGCGCAGGCTTTTCGCTGTTGCCGGCTGACTCAGGAAAGCTTGGCATGACAATCCGGCTCGAAGCGTCATCGGTGTATACTGCAGCAACGCGGCCGGAACTGAAGTCGGAATCGAAACTGGCACTGTCGCTTCCGGTTGCTGTACACACTGCAGTCATCACGCCCGCATGGACGCGCAGCGCCGGGGCGAACGCCGGAACGGAACGCGGGGGCTCGTACAGGTCAGACAGTTCATATCTTGCAAAACAGATCGCTGATTTTTCGCAGTTGTACGCAACCGTCCCCCTGTTCGACCTGTTCTCCGAAGACATTCCGGACAGGACCCGGAATGCAGGAAACGGAAGTACGGTATTCACGAATACATACTCGATCGATTTCAGACGAACGTCGGCAGGCAGGTTTTCAGATCTCTATATCCCGTCGTCGGCCGTTATCTCCGTCCGGAGAGAAACCGTGACGGATGAAAATTCATCCACGTATCGGGACGTACTTTCCTTTCCGGTCAAAGCCGGCTTTTCGGCGTTCAACAGCGCCGGCCGGTATTCGGCGCGGAACTGGTTCTCCTGGTACGAGCAGGATGAATTCGTCCACCTGTATTCCTGGACACCGAAGATCGACCGGGCAGGATTCTCCTGGAGCTTTGACGCTTCGCACTCGGCTAGTCTTTTTTTCGCAGGCGGCGGCACTTTTACTGCAGATAATTCGCTCAGGCTCGACGCAACTGCCGAATCTCGAAGCATTGCGTTCAAGGATGCACTCCGGATACTCTGGAAGCGGCACGGAAAGACATCTCCGTTATGGGCCCCTGTTTCGCATTTTGCGCGCGGCGTCGAAGTGTCGGCACAACGGGAAGATTCGCTCGGAATCTCGGTTGAACAGAAAAACGGCCCGCTGGTGCTCAAATTCACCGTTGATCACATAGAGTCTGTCTCAATCGGCAAAAACGGGGAAATCCGGTTCCAAACCGGAGCAAGCCTGTTTGAACCGCTGACCGCACATGCAAAAGCAGAGCTTCGGGCAGGACTCGGCGGGAAAATTACCTTCTGAGTTTCAGGATCATTCGAGCGGCGCGAAGTACCCTGTTTCATCCTTACCGGACCTGTTCATCAGCCAGGCTTCAACCTCTACGGGAAGATAGGCCCGTCCAAAATCCGTCGGCAGGGTCGAAGTGTACGTGAGTACATACGAACCGTTCGGAGCGTCCAGCACATCCGAAACCAGACCGGAAAGGCCTTCGTTCCGGTAAACATAGTAGGACGAACCGCCTGTATTGTGCGAAAGATACGCATATTCGGCAGCGGGAGCACCCGGTGCAAGCTGAACCACGGAAAAAAGCACGCCGTTATTTCCCATATAGGCCGCAAGGTCATTCAGTCCGTAGGAAAGAAAACCCGACGCGGACACTTCGCCGGTAGACAAATACACCACCGCCCGCTTCTTTGCAGCATTCACCAAATCGTTGACCGCAAGCCGGAGCCCCAGATCGAAACGCCACCTGCTGTCGGCTTTCGCTTTCAGGGCGAGAGCCGAAAACGCTCCGGTGTCCGGAGGCCCTGAACCTTCCTGCACCGGTATGCTGCCGGCAGAAACAATCCGAAGGGTTCCTTTTCCCTTCATCGCCCGCGAAATCTCGGCGAGCGCTGTTTTAATTTCATTCAAGTACCGGTCTGAGGACAAGGATCGGTCTATCAAAACGGTGATATCGCAGTAATCGTCCAGATATCCTGCGCCGGCAAGGGAAAGCGATGAAACCGGGCGGGATTCTTCGGTAACCAGAAAATTGGACGCTTTCAAGCCGACAACCGGATTCCTGTTCCGGTCCTCAACCCTGATTTCCAGAGCGACTGCAGGAAAAGAATCGGATAAAACCCGCTCGATCTGGACAAACATTCCGCCGACAAGTTCCCCTACCCTCGACACTATCTGAATCGATTCACCCCGGTAATCTGCCAGAAGCAGATTGCCGTTTGCATCCGGAACAGCCGATGTAATGCGCACCGGTGCGTTTCCCAGTCTTGCCGCATCGAACGACGAGCCAGAATCAGGATCGACGAGCAAAACGCGGTTGGGCATCGAGACCAGAAGATATCCGTTCCATACCCGGATCGACTCGCTGCCGGTCAATGAATTGCGCGGCAGAAAGGTTTCGATAAAATTGCCTGAAGTATCGAACGAATGAAGCTCCCCGGTAATCGAGTCGGCGACATAGACCGTATCATGGATAATTGCAATGCCTGCCGGAGCCTTGAAGCCGGGGAAAGGGACGGAACGGGAGCCGAACGAGAACAAGCCGTTTCCGTCTGCATCGAATACGACAACGCGCGCATTGCCAAAATCGGTTACAAACACATTGCCGGACGAATCGACGGCAAGATACTGCGGACCGAGAAGCTCGCCGGTTCCCCTGCCTTTTTTTCCGAACGATGAGAGCCAGGCACCCGAGGGAGACAACACTGAAATGCGGTCTGCGCCCACTTCCGACACAAGCATGCGGCCATCACGCAAACGGAGCAGATCGAAGGGCCGGTCAAAACCGCCGATCGGACCGCGAAATCTGCCGACTATGCTGCCGTTGACATCGAAATGAAGCACTTCGTTGGAACCGTAGGCGACTGCCCAAAAGGAACCGTCGGGAGAAGATGCCATCGATACCGGCTGCCTGAACAGAACAGAATCACCTGTTCTGGACGGAATAGAAGCTGCCTCGACAAACCGGGCAGACTCGTCGAAGGACGGACGTACCGTGCGCCGCTCGCGGACAACTTCCATACGGTTTTTTAGCAGAATACTGCCGTAGCCCGCAGCGGACGCAAACGCCCATTGCTGCAAAGCGGCACCTTCGGTTCCGGTCCGGTAGTAAGCCTTGCCCAGCCAGTCCAGAATGAGCGGTTCGCCTGGCAGCCAGGAGAGGGATTTTTCAAAAAGCATTATGGAATCGTTGAACGCGCCCCGATAAAAAGATTGAACGCCCCGGCGGAATTCTTCCCCGGCAAGCGCGCGGTCGGCAGCCGAAGGAGCCGAAGAACCGGCAGAGGCTCCGGCCTGCGCACAGAGGCTTCCGGTCCATACCATGATGCACAGGAGTACGCATGCACAAAACCGAACTCTGCGGAAGGATGTGCAAAGGGACCGAAGAAAACCGACCGAGTTTTTCGAGGAGCCCTGAATCATTTCCTGCCTCCGGATGTTCCGCCGAGAATTTCGGAAAGATGGTTGCTTATTATCTGGTTCGAAGGCGCGTAATCCTTTGCCCTGCGCGTAAAAGTCTTTGCTTCGGTATCGAGTCCAAGCTTGTAGTAAACCCAACCCAGGGAATCAAGATACGCCGGATTGTCCGGATCCGCGTCAACCGCTTTTTTGCACATGGTCAGGGCGCGGGTCAAATCCCTCCCAGTATCGGCAAGAACATACCCCAGCCCGTTCATGGCCGTTCCGCTGGACGGTTCGATTGCAAGAGCCTTTTCATACCATTCGACCGCTTCTTC
The DNA here is from genome assembly GCA_004294945.1 of Treponema sp. Taxonomy (GTDB): domain Bacteria; phylum Spirochaetota; class Spirochaetia; order Treponematales; family Treponemataceae; genus Teretinema. Next base: position 13,775 of record SHOL01000028.1, on the reverse strand, counting down.
CGGTTTATCATTGCTGAATGCGACATACCCGAGCGAACAAAAAACCTGCGCAGATTCGTAGCCTGCGTCGATCAGCTTGCGAAGCTCGAAATCTGCAAGACGGGTTCTTCCCGTCATGCTGTAGATAACCGAAAGCACCATCCGGCACTGGTACACCCGCGCCAGATCCGTGTCCGCGGTAACAACCTGTTCAAGATACACCAGAGCGTCGTCGTACCGTTCCATACGCGCGTAGCACAAGCCGATATAATAGGCAAGCTCCAGATTTCCCGCGCCGGAACCGCCGGGCAGCGCAAGAAATACAACCAGCGCATCTTCATATTTTCCGTTCCGGTATAGCCGGATGCCGTCTTTCATTGTCTCAGCCATGCCGATCTCCCTGTTGCTCTACAGCACAAAAACAGGCGTTGTACCCGGAGCGGGCTCTGCCGGAACCGGTTGGGAATACACCCGCGAAACCGACACGTAGCCATGTTCTACGGCATCCCAGTCCGAAGTGCCGTCCCCGCTTGTTTCGATATTGCCGCCCCGGAAAAAGCTGTACTTGCACCCGTCGGGACCGTCGTGCATCAGAATACTGTCGCGATAGTTTCTCCGGGAGATGCCGGTCATTTTCGCGCCCTTCCAGGAAGAAGCGGAGGGCGCATTAATGTTTACGAATATATCCCGCTCGCACAAACCGACAAGAGTGTCGAGATTTTCCAGTACAAAAGAAGCAAGGGGCTCCCACAGCCAGCCGGAATCTTCTTCGGAGACAAGACTGACGGCGATGCCGGGGATTCCCGCAAAAGATGCCTGCCGGGCAGCGGCGGCTGTTCCGGAATATACGATATCGGTGCCGAGGTTGGCTCCCCGGTTGATCCCGGATATCACAGCATCCGGCAATTCCGGCATAATGCCCTGGGAACCGGTAATTGAACAGTCGACCGGAAGCCCGCTGCATGAATACTCGCGTTCGCCGAATACCCGAAACCGGAGAGGTTCGCTCATAGTAATGCCGTGAGAAACGCCGGAACGGTTGCAATTCGGCGCGACTATCCATACCTCGTGCCTGCGGGACAACACGGAGGCAAGAACCTGCAAGCCTTCCGAGTCCAGGCCGTCGTCATTGGTAACAAGAATCTTCATGGACGGAAGTATATCATAAAACGCGGGCACCGTCAGAGGGAACAACCGGATACTGCACCGGCTTGAACCCGAAAATGCGTTCGTATTCATCCAGTTTGTGCGCATACTGGGCACTGTCCTGCGATTTGATGACGGCATAGGTACAGCCGCCGAATCCGCGTCCGGTCATGCGCGAGCAGATGAGCTCCGGCACATCCGGAACAATAAACTCCAATGCGCGTTTGACAAGCCAGTCCAATTCCGGACAGGATATTTCAAACCGATCGCGAAGCCCTTCGTGAGACCGGTTGACGATCCGCGAAAAAGCGAGCAGCTCTCCGCTGTTCAGTGCGGAAACAGCTTCCCTCACGCTCTCCGATTCCCGAATAATAAAAATCACCCGGCGACGCACCGATTCCGGTATTCCGTCGATTTCTTCGAGTATTTCTTCGGTCATGTGGTTAAAATCCGCAGGGGCATCCGGCGAAGCCTTGACGAGCTCGTAGGCGCGGATGCACTCCTGTATTCTATAGGACAGCTCTTCGCGGGCCAAAAGGCGCGGAACACGAGAGTCGGTCAATATGATCGAATGGCCTTCTACGGGAAATTTGACCAGATCGGCGGTTATCTTGTTGTGGTCGGTGCGTACAAGATGATTTTGTTTTGCCGTCAGTGCGCACAGGATATCGGCACGGTGCGCATAGGTTTTCAGGAAATGCGTATTGGCACGTTCAAGCAGGGCAACCAGAGTCGACTCGTCCAGCGATGGAGCGAACAGACGGGCAAGCGCGATGCCGGCAGCGACTTTGAGCGCATTCGGCGTGCCGAGCCCCGCATCTGCGGGAATTTCCGACATAATGGTAAAATTGAGTCCCGGAATGGCAATACCGAATTCGATAAACGACGAGATAACCGCCTTTACCGAATTGGCCCACCGGTCTTCTTTCCGGAATTTCAGATTGGACGCAGACACTTTTTTTCGCTCGTTCAGAGACACCGAATAGAGTCGATAATTCTGATCGGGCCGTATAGACACCGAAAGGTACAGCGAATAGTTTATAGCCATGGACAGCGTATTGCCGCGGGCGAACCAGGTATGGTCGCCCAAAAGGTGAAAGCGCCCCGGAACCGCAACCGTCAGATCAGGGCCGGCTTCATATTCTCCGGTATGATGGGCTACAATTTTATGCATAACACTATAATAAAGTCATTATTGAAACAATTCAAGAAAAATGAATAAAATAGAAAGCATTATGACCTACCCACTACGCCTTTTTTGTATCCTGCTTTCTGCGGTTCTTCTCTCGCTCGGTATTCCGAACGAAGTGTTCAAGCACGGATCGGCCCTGTTGACCCTGATCGCCCTCGTTCCGTTGTTTACCGCATTGCTGCGAACCCGGAAATGGTCCGAGGCAGGATTTTCAGGCGGACTGATGATGCTGGTCGTCCATCTTCTTTCCAGCTTCTGGCTTGCCAATTTCAAGGAATTTGCCATTTTTACGCTCGGCGGGTCCGGACTGGTCACCTGTATTCTGGGAATACCGGTCGGCTGGGGATTAAAAAAAGCGGCAAGTCTCAAACCGGCGTACCGGCCTGCGGTCTTCGCCGCGGTTTGGACGGTGTGGGAATTCGCCAAATCGTCCGGATTTCTTGCATACCCCTGGGGCACGCTCTATATGGGGGCGCGCAACCTGTACCTTCCTTCGCAAATAGCAGACATCACCGGTGCGTGGGGAATGAGCTTCCTGTGCGCCTATGTTTCTGCATGCCTTGCAGAACTGACGCTCGCGCTGCCTGCAAAACGATTCGGTCACGTTGCCCGGAACAGCGCCTTCGCAGTTGTGCTTTTTGCCGCCGCCACGCTGTACGGCATCGTCAGGCTGGAGACGCTTCCGGAAGGCATCGACACGGCAGATGTCGTTCTGGTCCAGCAAAACGCCGATTCCTGGGAATCCGGCGGAGTCAGGAACGCCCTGATCGCTTCCCAGAGCCTTACCCGGCAGGGAATTGCGCAAAGCAGGGACCGTCCCGATCTGGTTGTCTGGAGCGAATCGGTGCTCGCCTACCCGTATCTGCCCAACAAAGACTGGTACAAGCGTAACCCTGCAGAAGATCCCTTTGTACCCTTTCTGAAGGAAATAGGGATTCCCCTTCTGGTCGGCTCCCCGGTGCTGGTGGACGAAGTCCGTGAAGACTATTCGAATTCGGTTATCTGTCTTGCTCCCGACGGCAGGCAGACAGACTGGTACGCCAAGATGCAGCTTGTTCCCTTTGCTGAATACATGCCGTTTACCGAATACGAGTTTGTCCGGAAGTTCTTCGATGCAATCGTCGGATTTTCTTCCGGGTGGAAACCCGGCGACCGGCTTGTGGCGCTGCCGTTCACGCTCAAATCGGGCCGGGAAATCCGTTTTGCCGCCCCGATCTGCTTTGAAGATGCCTTTGCCTTCCACGTGTCGGCACTCGTCGGCGAAGGTGCAGATCTAATTATCAATTTGACGAACGATTCCTGGTCCAAAACGGAAAGCGCCGAATACCAGCATTTTTCAATTGCATGGTGGCGCGCGGTCGAATTGCGCAGACCGCTGATCCGTTCGACAAATGCCGGATATACCGTCGTTGTCGAGCCGTCCGGACGGATAGCTGCGGATTTGCCCCTGTTTACGCCAGCTTCCCTGCCTGTCAGAATAGCGATTTATCCGCGGACACCGACGTTTTACGGCCGCTTTGGCGACTGGCTTCCCGCCCTGCTTGGCGCAGTGTTGCTCAGTCTGTTTTTGATTACAAATCCCCGGGAACATCCGGAGCTCCTGTAGAAGGGTTCCAGACTCCACAGTCCAGCTTGACACTGTGGCGCACCATGCGTTAACGTGATTTTACACATGGTTAACAACACGACAGAAACAGGATCGAAGCGCACACTGATACTCGACATTCTCAGAAACGGGCAAAATCCGGTTTCCGGGGAAGCAATCGCCGCCGCTGCGGGAATCAGCCGGGTTGCGGTCTGGAAGCATATCAGGATGCTCAAGGAGGCCGGGTACGGGATCGAAAGCAGCCCTGCCGGATACCGCTTGGCGGGGGATCTTGCCGACAGTGTACGGCCCTGGGAATTCGGAACACGGGAACGGTTCATCAGCTATTTTGAGGAAACCGACAGCACTATGAACAGGGCGCGCGAAGAAGCGTTCAGGGGGGCCGAATCCGGACGAGTCATTCTGGCCGAAAAACAGAGTAGCGGACGGGGCACCGGAAGCAAGTCCTGGATTTCGCCTGAAGGCGGACTTTTTTTTACGATGATCACGCGCCCTGCGCTTTCGGGCGCCTATGCGCATCGGGCAGTTATCGCCTGCCAGTGCGCGCTTGTAGAAACAGTACGCACCCTGACGGGCGCGCCGGTCGCAGCCGGCTGGCCGAATGATGTCCGTACGCCGGAGGGAAAGATTTCAGGCATCCTTGCCGAATCCTTCCATTCGGGAAACTCGATCGTTTTCCAGAATCTGGGAATTGGAGTCAATACCGGCGGAAAAACAGGCAAGGAAGGGCTCGCTGCGGTTAACTCAGGAAGGCGCGATGTGCTTGCCGGGTTTCTGGAATTGTTCAAATCCGGCGACGCGGAATCCGGATCTCTTGAAGCCAGATGGGCAGCGCTGTGCCCGGACGTCGGAAGGAAAGTCTGCTATACGCTTGACGCCGACGGTTCGCCGGGTTCAGGGATGTTTACCGGAATAGACCGCGCCGGATGGGCGGTTCTGACAGACGAAGACGGAACGGAAAAACGCTTTCCTCCGGGAAGCATTCATATACAGCACAAAGGAGTATCACAATGAATACAGCAACGCTCAAATCCGTATTTACTGCACTTTTCGCTGCGCTTATCTGCGCCGGTTCGGTTATTGCAATTCCGGCAGGTCCGGTGCCGATAGTCCTCCAGAACGCGTTCGCAGTGCTTGCAGGTTTGCTGCTCGGTCCCATACAGGGAGCAGGCGCAGTCGGCCTGTTCCTGATCGCCGGAGCGCTCGGCCTTCCGGTTTTTTCCGGGGGAAAAGGCGGCTTCGCCGTGTTTGCGGGCCCCACCGGTGGCTATCTTGCAGGGTATTTTTTCGCAGCCCTGGTTGCGGGGCTGGCAGTCAGACGAGCTCCGGCCGACGACGTAAAAGCATCGGTTCCGATCGTGATCTCGGCGACTGTGGCCGCTTTTGCCGCTATTTACATTCCCGGCGTGCTGGGCCTCAAGCGGGTGCTGGGTCTTAGTTTGGCAGATGCGATCGCAAAGGGCTTTATTCCCTTTTTGATCGGTGATGCGATCAAGATTGCCGCGCTGGTGCCGGTGACGCTCAAGCTCAGGCCGATTGTTGCCCGGTATATTTCCGCCGATGCCTGAGCGGAGCGAAACACGGTTGCCGGTACTTGAGGTGTCGGGCATTTCGCGCCGGTTTTATGGGCAAACAGCATGTGCGCTTGATGCCGTGTCGTTTTCGGTGCCCAAGGGCGAGTTCCTGGTAATCAGCGGCGCGAACGGATCGGGGAAAAGCGTCCTGATGCACCTGATTGCCGGTCTGGACGAGCCGACATCCGGGCGCATCGAATTCCGCGGCAACCGGGTGGGTCTGGTGTTCCAAAATCCGGACGCGCAGATTCTTGGGGACACGCCGCTGGAAGATGTGGCCTTCGGGCCCCGAAATCTGGGGCAGAACAAAAAAGAGGCGTCCGAAACCGCCAGGCGCGCGCTGGCGGACGCAGGACTGGCCGGAAAGGAAAACCATCCGGCCCGATCGCTGTCCGGCGGAGAAAAAAGACGGCTTGCTGTTGCCGGAATTATGGCGATGGATGCCGATCTGGTGATTTTCGACGAACCCTACGCTAATCTCGACTGGCCCGGTGTCCTGCAGGTAAACGCTGTTCTTTCGGACTTGCGCGCATCCGGGAAGACCGTAATTGTCCTGACCCACGAACTGGAAAAGATTCTTGCCCGCGCGGACCGGCTGCTTGTGCTGCATGCGGGGCGGATTGTCTGGCAGGGGAAACCCGTTCAGGCGGTAACAGAAGCCCCGCTGGAATCCTGGGGCATCAGGAATCCCTTGGGCGCATACCGCTCGGTCGAAGACCTGGTGTGGGAAAATCCGGAATGAAGACTGTCCCCGTTTTTTTTGCGTACCGGAGCGGCAACACGTGGGTGCACCGCTACGATTCCCGGGTAAAACTCATCCTGCTCGCCGTTTTCACCAGTCTGGTTTTTTCCGGATCGCTGACGCTTCTTGCTGTTTCAAGCCTGTGCATCATGGCTTTCGCCCTGATCGCCCGGATCCCGGCTGCGAATTACCGCCGCATCGCTTTCTGGATTCTCTGGTACGCGGTGCTCATTCTTTTTTTCACTGCCGGCGCCAGTGGCGGCGCCACTGGCGGCGCGGGTGGCGGCGCGATGCCGGAGCCCGGCTTACAGGCAGCCCCGGGAACTGAGACTGCCTCTGGCGTTCGGGATTTCTTTTCACCGGGAATCATTCTGTTCGCAGCGCAAAGTTTTCTCGGCATGCACGGACTGTATCTATGGCGTCTTGCGGCGGCACTCCTTGCCGGTACCGTCTTTTACGAAACAACCGGAACGCTTGCAATCCGCGATGCGGTCGACGCAATCTGCTCCGTACCCGACGCGCTGTACCGGAGATATAACAGAACCGCGCAGCCGAACGGGGATGCAAAACACAATTCCTTTGCCCTGCTTTTGACGTTGACGCTCATTTTCATACCCCGGGTCTTTTCTGCCTGGAATGCGCTCAACCGCTCCTGGGAAGCCCGGGGCGGAAAAACGACAGCGCCCCGAATCGGACTTTTGTGGCGCCGCCTTGTCTTTCTTGTCCCGGCACTGATCGCAGTACTTCTGGAGACTGCCCGCGATACCGCTCGCGCGATGCAAAACCGAACTCCAGCCTGAATCCAGCCTGATTCCAGCATGCATCCAGCCTCCGCCGCTGAAACCTGTTTTTTTTTCCAGATTTTTTATTGCATAGCGAACAAAAGGGTGATATAGTGTACCTCATGCACATGGTACACCATATCTGGGCACTCACCGCCCAAAATCGGTATACTGCAGAGCACATTTTCATAAAAGTACTAAAGAGGTAAGACTTTATGCGTTGCCCCCATTGCGGGAATTTCGACGACAAGGTAATCGAATCGCGCACGCTCGCAAATGGAGAAAGCATCAGACGCAGGCGCGAATGCCTCGGCTGCGGCTACCGTTTTACCAGCTACGAGCGAATCGAAGAAAAACAGTTTATGGTTGTCAAGCGAGACGGACGACGGCAGCCTTTTGACCGAAAAAAACTCGAACACGGTATCGAACGGGCGCTGGAAAAAAGGCCCGTCTCCATGATGACGGTAGAAAACATCGTGAACGAAATCGAGGATCTGGCGGTTATGGCCGGCAAACAAGCCCACGAGATTTCTACCCGGCAACTCGGCGAACTCGTTCTGGAAAAATTGTCAGCAGTCGACAAGGTTGCGTATATCAGGTTTGCCTCGGTATACCGGCATTTTGAAAACATGGAAGAATTCATTGCAGAAGTGAATAAAGTCGGAGGGGAACATGGCGGAGATCAATGAGTCGGGCTCGAAGGATCAGGGAGTTTTCCCCGAATGGAAACATTTCCTGGGAACCTCGAAAGATCCCGAAACAGCCACTTTTTTACGGAACGTCGTCAAACGGTCGGGCGAAATTACCGCCTACGACCGGACAAAGATAGAAAAGGCAATTTTCAAGGCGCTGGAAGCAGTAAACGGAACCGGAGATCCGGATCTGGCAAGGCAGCTTACAAATTGCGTTGAAGACCGGCTGCGCAGCATGATGGCAGGCCGCCATGCGCATTCTATCCCGGCGATCGAAGAAATTCAGGATATCGTCGAATCGGTTCTGATCGAAGAAAAACAGGTAGCCGTCGCAAAAGCGTACATTCTGTATCGTGCACGCCACGAGGCAATCCGGGATGCGGAGAAACTGTTGCTGGATATTGACGAAACAATGAACGGATACCTTTCGCAGTCGGACTGGCGCGTCAAGGAAAATGCGAACGTCAACTTTTCGCTTGGCGGACTGATCCTTCACAATTCCGGAAGCATCACCGCACATTACTGGCTCAAGAACATCTATCCCGAAGAAGTAGCCGAAGCGCACCGCTCGGCGGCGTTCCATATCCACGACCTTTCGATGTTTTCGGGCTACTGTGCAGGCTGGTCCCTCCGTCAGCTGATCGCAGAAGGCCTCGGCGGTGTGCCGGACAAGATTACCTCCAAACCAGCGCGCCATCTTTCTACCCTGATCCAGCAGATCGTCAACTTTCTCGGCATCATGCAAAACGAATGGGCGGGCGCTCAGGCGTTCAGCTCCTTCGACACCTATCTCGCACCCTTCGTCAAAAAGGACAATCTGAGCGACAAGGAAGTCAAACAGTGCCTGCAGAGCTTCATCTACGGCGTCAATACGCCGAGCCGATGGGGAAGCCAGGCTCCATTCACCAATATAACCCTGGACTGGAACTGCCCGGCGGATCTCGCCGACAAACCTGCCGTGGTCGGCGGCCTAGAAATGCCGTTCACCTACGGCGACTGCCAGAAGGAAATGGATTCGATCAACCGCATTTTCATCGAGCTGATGCTTGAAGGAGACGCCGCAGGCCGCGGATTCCAGTATCCAATTCCGACATACAACATCACCAAGGATTTCGAATGGTCGAGCCCGAACGCGCAACTTCTGTTCGAAATGACGGCGCGCTACGGAACGCCCTATTTCCAGAATTTCCTCAATTCCGACCTCAATCCGAGCGATGTGCGCTCCATGTGCTGCCGGCTGCAGCTGGACAAGCGGGAACTGAGAAAACGCGGCGGCGGGCTTTTCGGTTCCGACGAATTTACCGGTTCGATCGGCGTTGTTACCATAAACATGCCGCAAATCGGCTATATTTCCAAAACAGAAGCCCAATATTTCGAACGGCTCGACTATTTGATGGATCAAGCCCGCATTAGCCTCCAGATGAAGCGCAAGGTTATCGAGCGCCTTCTGGAAGGAGGGCTGTTCCCCTATACGCGACGATACCTGACGCACCTCAACAACCACTTCTCCACAATCGGCATCTGCGGCATGAACGAATCGTGCCTGAACTTCCTCGGAGTAGATATCGTGAACCCGCGGGGAAAAGCTTTTGCAGAAAAGGTGCTGTCTCACATGAGACAAAAACTCGCCGATTTCCAGGAACAGACGGGAGAGCTGTTCAATCTTGAAGCGACTCCGGCGGAAAGCACTTCGTACCGGCTAGCACGTCACGACAAGAAAAAATATCCGGACATTATCACGTCCGGAGACGCCGATCCGTTCTACACAAACTCAAGTCAGCTTCCGGTGGGATACACCTCCGATATTTTCGAGGCGCTCGACCATCAGGAAGCGCTTCAGACCAAGTATACCGGAGGAACGGTATTTCATATATTCCTCGGAGAAGCGGTAAAAGACTGGGAATCCTGCCGGGACCTCGTCAAATCGGTGGCCTCGAACTACCGCATTCCCTATTTCTCTGTATCTCCGACCTTTTCGGTCTGCCCCATTCACGGGTATATCCAGGGCGAACATTTCGAATGTCCCCGGTGCCGGGCCGAACGCGAAGAAGTTCTTGTCGGCAGGCTCGAGATGCTGCGCGAAGAACGAAAAGCAGCTGCCGTCAGCGGAAATTGAACTGGACTGTGGCACGTACACCATACACAGAATCCGGACAGTCGGGCTGTCAGCCTGATCTTCCGGATTATCGGAATCGCAAATGCGGGAAAACCTGGTTTTCGCTCATCTGCGACACACTACCAACCGGCCAATGTCGGAACAACCTCCGACATGGCCACCGTTATCCTGGGAGGGAGAACAAAATGAGAAGCATTGCAGAAATTGATGGAGACATCGCTCGCGTTCAGGCAGAACTGCAGGACGTGCATGGAACAACAACCGAGGTATATGCACGTATTGTCGGATACTACCGCTCCGTCCGGAACTGGAACCGCGGCAAGCGCGAAGAATACAACCATCGCAAGCTCTTTGTCGCCGACGAAGCGCGAATCATCGAACACCTTCCAGCCGACTCGTGCGACTGTACAGTCCGGCCGGTTGCAATAGATTCCGCAGAGATAGAAGCAGTGACCCCGGGGGGAAAGGTCCGCTACGAACTCTTTGTGAGAAAGACATGTCCCAACTGCCCGCCCGTCAAGGAATGCTGTTCTCATCTGCCCGTTTCCGGAGAGCTCGTCGATGTCGACTCTCCCGAAGGATTCGCCAGAGCTTCGGCTCTTGGTGTTTTTTCGGCTCCGACCGTCATATTCTTTGACGAAACAGGGGCGGAAGCGGGCAGAGCTCATTCCGTCAAGGAAGTACGATCTTTGCCGGTTCTGGCAGGACAGGCGGAACCCATGCTGGCCATGTTCTGAGATCGACGGGAGCAGCACGAAATGTTCGTCGGCTTGCAGAAAACAAGCCTGGTAAACTTTCCCGGCCGCGTCGCAGCGGCCGTTTTTTTGCCGGGATGCAATCTCCGCTGTCCGTTCTGCCATAACGGCGAACTGGTGCGCGCCAGCGTCGTTACCGGACCCAAACCGGTCCAGGATGGGGAAGAAACAGACCGCAATGCGTACATAGAACTCGATGAAGTGCTCGCCCATCTGGAAAAACGGTCTAAGGTGCTCGGAGGTCTTGCAATTTCCGGGGGAGAACCGCTTCTGTCGAGCGCACTCCCGACACTGATACACAAGGCTCGCGAGCAGGGGCTTGCAGTCAAAATCGACACAAACGGTACGCTTTTCGAGCGTCTCCGCTCGATTCTGGCCGATCCGGACCTCCGGCCCGACATGATTGCCATAGACGTCAAAACTTCGCCCGAACGCTACGGCGAACTTGCCGTCGAAGAAAGCGCCGGACATCATCTGGGAAGCGAACTGCTGAAAACCCTGGACTTGCTCGAACGGGAGACCTCCGAACCGGAAGGCCGGGCATTACGGGTCGAGTACCGGACCGTACTGGTGCCGGGTCTCGTCGGCGAATCTGAGATCAGACGGATCGCTACCCTCCTGCCCCGAAACGCCGACTGGAAGCTTGCACAGTTCATCCCTGGGGCCTGCCTCGATCCCGCCTGGAACGAACGCGAGTGCTACCCGCCGTCTCAGATCGATGCGCTGGTCGGTCTTGCCCGATCGCTCATCCCGGGAGCAGAACTCAGATAACCAGCACATCGCACCGCAAAAACGACTGACAGGAAACGGGCAGAAAAAACGCTCCGCCGATGCATAAAGTCCGATTACGCTTTCGGAAGCATTCGCGCAGCTTTAGCGGTAACTTCGCCGAAGTTAGTCAGGTCCGCACTCAGCACCACCTTCGAACCGTCTACTGCAATGCCGCCTATCGCATCAATCCAGTTTTCCGACAACCGCAAGTTCGCGGCTTCCTGACCGCCTTTCATAGTAACCGCGGCAGCCACTTTGCGGATTCCTTCCGCAGTTGCCCTGGCGACTGCGACAATTTCAGACGCTTCACCCTCGGCCTCGTTGATCATGCGCTGTTTCTGGCCTTCGCTCAGATTCACGGCTTCTTCGTACGCAGCCTTGGACAGGTTGATCTTTGTTTCCATGTCGCCAAGCGACCGGGCTATCTCTGCACGCTTCTCGCGCTCCGCCTTCATCTGCGCTTCCATCGCATCCATGATCGAATCCGACACCCTGATATTCTGGATTTCGTAACGGTTCACCTTGACGCCCCAGGGATCGGACGCTTCATCAACGGCCTTTACGACCTGCGCGTTGATCATTTCCCGGGCTTCGAACGTATTATCCAGTTCCAGCTGCCCAACCACCGAACGCATGGTTGTCTGCGCCAAAAGCACCGTTGCCAGGTTGTAATTTTTGATGCCGTAGCTCGCTTTTTTCGGATCCATCACCTGCAGATACAACACACCGTCCACTCGCACCTGCACATTGTCTTTTGTAAAACAGTCCTGCGCAGGCACATCGATCGACTGCTCCTTGAGCGTCTGCCGGTAGCGCACCTTGTCTATAAATGGAAAAAGCACATGGAATCCCGCTTCAAGAGTCCGGCTGTACCGGCCGAGCCGCTCGACAATAAGCGCCGTCCGTTGGGGCACTACACGGATGCTCCTGAACAGCGTAATAATAAACACGAAAGCAAAAACCGCAAGCAAAAACAGCAAGGGAACAAATGGATTCATCATTTTTTACCTCCAGGCACATTTTTCAAAAGATCGGCAACTACACCAAGGCCGGCGAGCTCCTCCGGATACACCGTTACATCGCAGCGCTCGAGCACCGACCGGAACCGCTTGATATACCCTTCCGCAAGCCGTATGCCCATCGCCGTTTTTCCGCCGGGAACGGACAGAGCCTCGGCGACAATCGACAAACCTTCCGCCGTCGCCGTACTGGTAATCTCGATCGACTTCGCCTGACCTTCGGCAATATTGATGCGACGCTGCTTTTCGCCCATCGACCGGTTGATTGCATCCTCGCGATCTCCCCTGGACACATTAATTCGCGCCTCGCGCTTTCCTTCCGACTCCAGAATGCTTGCCCGCTTGATGCGCTCGGCCCGCATCTGGCTCTCCATCGCCTCCAGGATAGTCGACGTCGGCGTAATGTCCCGAATCTCGTACCGGGTCACCTTAATACCCCAGTTGTCCGAAGCCTCGTCGAGCGCCCGCACAATATTATCGTTAATGCCTTCACGGCCGCAAAACGTCTTGTCCAGCTCGAGCTTTCCGATTTCGCTCCGCATCGTCGTTTTCGCCAGCTGCGAAACCGCATAGCGGAAATTGTCGATGCCGTAACTTGCCTTGACCGGATCGAAAATCTTCAGGTACAGAATCCCGTCCACCTCGACTTGTACGTTGTCGCTCGTGATGCACACCTGCGGATCAACATCGATCGCTTCCTCCTTCAGATTCTGCCGGTACGCAATGCGGTCGACAAAGGGTACAAGCAGATGGAAACCTGCTTCCAGCGTTGTCGTGTATTTTCCGAGCCGCTCGACAACATAGGCCTCCTGCTCGGGAACGACAACAGCAATTTTAAACAACACGATCACAAAAATGAGCGCGACAAGATAGACAAGAATTACATCCATCACGTTTCTCCTTTATTCCGGCTTAACCGGTTGATCAGCTTTTTCGACTATGTACGTAACATTCTCGCGGGACACAATCCGGACATGCTCGCCCGCAGATATCGCACCGGAGACAGACCTCGCCTTCCATGTTGTTCCGCGGAAACGAATACGGCCATCGGCGGGCGGCTCAATAGACTCAGTCACATCGACAATCTCTCCGACACCGTCCTCCTGCGTTGCCGACCCTTTACGGGAATCGAATACCGTACCGGCGAACACTTTCGCAAATTTTTTTCGCAGAAACACCAGCGAGACAATCGAAAAAGCGACAAACAGCACAATCTGAAACCACAATGCGCCGCCGACAAACGGAATAAGCGTACACAGCGCAGTTGCGAGTGCACCCATACCAAAGAAAAAAATGACAAAGCCAGGCATCAGCATCTCCATTCCGATGCATGCGATACCCGCCAAAGCCCAGTAGAACCACGGATCGTACATGGCAACCCCCATGGGATAAGTATAGCAC
>SHOL01000027.1 GCA_004294945.1 Treponema sp. | reverse complement strand
TTAGGGAAGAACGGCGGCAATCCTGCGCGCAAACAGAACAGGAGAAGAATACCATATGAAAAGTAGAGCTTATAGTGCACACACGCTTTCTGCCCTCGTCCTGCTCGCCTCTCTCATTCCGCTCGCATCCTGCAGAACAGCCCCTCCCGCGCGGCCGGACACTGCACCCTCGGTTGCAATAGACGGCAGCACGATGTACTGCACGATCAGCTGGGGAAAACGGGGCGCGTACACGCTCTCCGGACAGGCGGAACAACTGGACGGTAGTTCATATTCCGTTACGCTTGAACGGCTTGACTGGTTCAACAACTGGCAGGACGGCTGGACCGAAGCCTCTGTTCCGCTGGAGGGGAAACTGCTTCTATCCGAAGCAGGCGGCTCGTGGACCGCATCCAAAATCGAAAAGCCGGTGCCCGCCCGCACGAGTGCCGCGCAAATCAGACACCGCAATACTATACTTGAGGGCAATCAGGCGGCAGACCTGTTCGACCGCCGGCTGGAACGGGTTCGTGCGACAGCGGCATGGCTTGCATCTGAATCGTCGTTCTCGCCAGCAGACGGAAACCAGTTTTTTGCCCGTGCCGGCAAGGTACTGTTTCCGGAGCAAAACGGCTATCCCGAGGGAACCGGACAATCCGCGGTGAATGCAGAATTCAAAGCCGGCGAAGGCATGAAATGGAATCGCACGTACACCGAACAATCGATCCCCGAGCATCTCCGGGAGGTTCGGGATTCGGGCACACTCTGGCGCGACTGGGAGGAATCCCGGGAGCTTTTTTATATTGCATACACATGGGAGAAATAAAAGATGAACGATGAATGGAGTCTTCTGGAACTGTTCCACCTCGGCGGCGTGTTTATGTGGCCGCTTCTGGCCTTTTCGGTCGCGACGATCGCGCTTGCCATTGAGCGGACTGCGTACCTGCTGTATCACAATATGAACGTGTCCACCATGAAAAAGGAAGTTCTGTCCCGGATATCCGCCGGCGACCGTGAAGGCGCTGCAGACTGGCTTCGAGCCCAACCAAGGCGCAATACTGCGGCAACGATTTTTCTTGCAATCCTTGCAAATGCCCGCCACGGCGAAAACCGGATGGAAAAGGCAGCCGAAGCGGAAGCCCAGGAACGGATCAGGCGGTGCGAAAACGGGTTTAATTATCTGACCGCGCTCGCCTCTCTTTCGCCGCTCACCGGATTTCTCGGCACTGTTTCCGGAATGATCGGCGCATTCAAGTCGATTGCGAGCGCAACAGAAGTGAACGCCCAGCTCGTTGCCGGAGGCATTTACGAAGCGCTGATTACCACCGTGTTCGGCTTGTGCATCGCAATCGTGGCGCTCGTTGCGTACAATATTCTCGTGCAGCGGGTCGACCGATTCGCCGGCGACATTGTGCAAGCCTCCAGCGAAATTATACCGGCACTGCTGGACGCCGAACAAATCGGCGAGACGACGGAAGACGAGTCTGCGGCCCGCTTTGCAGAAGCTGCGGGAGCGGCAGACTGATGATGAAACTCAAGGAACGTCGGAAGCCGGATGATCCGGGAGACTCGGGGTCGCTCAACGACCTCTCGTTCCTGCTTATCATATTTTTCCTGGTCATCGCCGGTTTCAATATCAACAAGGGTTATCTGATGCAGATTCCCGAAAAGGACAAGCCCCGGCTCGTCCATCTCGAAGATCTTGTCAAATGCGAGCTGACTGCGGACGGCGCGATTTCTCTGGACGGATCGACCGTTACAGCCGAACAGCTCGAAGTGAAGATCAGGGAAAAAAAGGGCGAATACCCGAACATGACTTTTTTTTTGCTGATAGAGCCGGATGCGCCGTACCAGAGCGTCATCGATGTGGTGCATACCATTCGCGTGCTGGATGTTGAAAATTTTTCATTCAAGATGAAGGAAGCAGCGCTGTGATTAATCTGAAACGAAATCGGCGGAAACCGGTAATACCTTCCTCGTCCATGTCCGATGTCGGCTTTCTTTTGCTGATATTCATCATGTTGATTTCGCTGATGAACCAGCGGCACGAAGAACCGATCGAGTATTCAGAAGCGGCCAGAATTGAAAAGACGCAGGAAAAGGACAATCTGGAAATCTGGATTCAAAAAACCGGACGGATGACGGTCGAAGGTGCAGAAATTGGATATCAGGACCTCGAACTGCTGATTGCGCAAACCATTGCAGAAAAGCCGCTGACCAGGGTGCACATAATCGCCGACCGGAGCACGCCGTACAAGTACGTTAACGGCGCCGTATCGATTCTCCAAAAAATACAGCACCGGGTCGTCAGTTTTGTGGTCAAGGAGGCGCTGTAATGGATACGGAAATAGCGATGCAAACGCTGGGTAACAGGGCGCACGGTGACAGGACGCACGATTTCAGCATGGAACGCTTTGTCGAACGCTACAGGAAATTTTTCATACTCGGAATCGTCGCAGTGCTGCATGTGTTCGTACTTTTCTACCTGAAATTCGCCGTTCCCGCTGCCCCTGTTGAAATTAAAGACGAGTATGCAATTCTCAAGCTGGTGGACATCGAGGAGTATGTTCCCCCGCCGCCGCCCGTTGCTCCGGTTATACGGGACGAACAGCCCATCGTCGTGCAGACGCAGCCGACGGCAAGCGAAACGATTATCGAAACCGAAAAGGAAATAATCGAAACTGCGGAGCCGGTTCCCGTACAGGTAGTAGTCTCGACCGAACCGGTCTACGTCCCCCAGCACAAGATTTCACAGATACCCGTCATCCCGACCAGGGAAATCCTGGCGAAAATTCAGTATCCTCCGCTTGCGCTCCGACAGGGCATCGAAGCAGTTGTGTACCTGGAGCTCTTTATAGACCAGAACGGAAAAATCCGGAAAATCGACGTGCTCAAAGATCCCGGATACGGTTTTTCCGAAGCGGCGATCGCCGCGCTGGAGGGCATGCAGTGCGAACCTGCACGGGCAAACAATGAACCGGTTGCCGTCCGTTTCCGCTATCCCGTCCGCTTTTCGCTGAAATAACTGCAGGGCGCACGGCACTCCGGTTCATCATAAAAAAAAGGGCATCCCTGGTGCGCACGCATGACTCCAGTGCGCACCAGTTCGCGGATGTCGGGCTTGGTCCGGCAGATGTCGAGCTTTTCAGGGGCGGTTAAACACCGTGTCTCAGGACTTTCCCTGCCCTGTCACATTTTTCTTTATATTATACAGATACCTTTTAATCTTCTGGCTTGCGGTCTTTTCGAATTTTTCGATAACTTCAACGCGGTCGATTCTCGATATGCGATTTACATTTTGGTTAACAAAAAACTTGATTTCGTTCGCGACCTCTTCCTTGTAGTAATTAAGCTGTTCCGACATCGAGCTCATCGCTCCGGAAACAGCATCGCCTACTGCGTCGCTCATGCGCTGCATGTGCGCGTTCAATCCGTGGTTTTTTTCCTGTTCGGCTTTCTGTGCGCGCTTTTTTGCCTCGTTCGCAAGTTTTTCCTCGTCGAGCTGCACGATAGCAACAAGCGAAGAATTGTCGCCTTCGACAACAAGAGAATCGGAGACAAGCGGATGCTGATTCAGAACAAACTCAATATCCTCAGGATAGATGTTTTCTCCGGAAGCTCCGAGAATCATATTCTTCGAACGGCCTTTCAGAGAAAGCCGCACACCCTTTTTGTCGAAACAGCCTAGATCTCCGGTGCGGAACCAGCCGTCTTCCGTAAAGACATTCGCGGTCAACTCCGGGTCCCGGTAGTAGCCTTTCATGACGTTCTCACCCTTGACTACCAGTTCTCCAACCCCTGTTTCGGGATCCACGTCGATAAGTTTGAGCTGTATGCCGGGCATACCCGGTCCAATGGTACCCGGTTTTGTGATTTTCGGTCCGGCTCCTGCCAAAAGCGGAGAGGTTTCAGTCAAACCATAGCCGATTGCGTACGGGAATTTTGCTTCCTTCATGAACTGCTCGACAACAGGATCGACTTTGGAACCGCCAATACCGAAAAACTTCATCCGGCCGCCAAACGTTTTTTTAAGAGATTTTCCGGCAATCCGGTGGAGAATCTTCCGGAAGAATGGGATCCCATACAGAGCCTTTACTGCCGGTTTCGAGGTAAACGTCGGAACGATCTTGTTTTTGTAAATCTTTTCCATAATGATCGGCACGCTGAGCATGATTGTCGGGCGGATTTTTGTCAGTGCAGGAAGAAGTGTCGTAACGGTCGGCGCTTTTTCAAGATACCGCAGGCAGGCTCCGTTCAGGAAGAACATCAGGTAGCCGATCGTAAATTCGTATACATGAGACATGGGCAGTATGGAAAGGCCGATGTCGAGCTTGTTGATTCGCTGAAAAAACTGGCCGCCGATTGCGGTAAACACGAGGTTTTTGTGGGTAAGTTCCACACCTTTCGAACGGCCCGTCGTTCCAGACGTATAGATGATAGAGGCTGTGTCCTGTTCGGATATTTCCACCTTCGGAGCCGCACCGGTTCCGGTTTCGGTTCCGGCCACCAGTTCAAAAGAATCGATGTTCAGGATCCGGCTTGGACCGGAGGTTTCAGGCTCGGGGAGCCGGTCCATCAGTTTTGTGGACACAAACACAGTTTCCGCGCCTGAATGCTTCAGGCAGGTTTCAACCTCTTTCTGGCTGAAGTCCGGAAGCAGCGGTACTGCTATGGCTCCAAGCGTAACAATCGAAAAATAGGCAATGCCCCAGTTCGGGCCGCTTGTTGCGTAAATCGCGACACGGTCGCCTTTAACGATTCCCAGCCGGTGCAGGCGGTCCCTGAGCTCGCGAATTGTAGCCTCGACTTCTGAATAGGTGATGGTGTCGCCCAAAACATAGCCGACAGCCGGTCTGTCGCCGAATTTGCGGACAGTATTCGCAAGCATTGCAGGAAAAGTGTAGGCCCCGAGATCCTTGATAGTCTCCATTAAAACTCCTTGAGCAAACTGAGGGCACCTGTAAAAAACGTCAGTTTTTCCTGGTACCTTATTGGTCGCAATAGATATTAGACACGTATTCAGGATACACGGTTGCAGGAGAATTGTAAAACGCGGACATGTCCGCGTGTGATCATCGGGGCCGAACGTTTGCCGGGTTTAATTCCAGATACTGTCCCGGATAAAAGTGTCGTTCCGGTCGTAGCCGACAGAAATGATACCGATTCGGGTTTGCGTATACTGTTCGATAAAATCAACGTAATCCTTTGCTTCTTTGGGGAGCGCCGAATAGGAGCGACAGTCTTTCAGGCAGGTTTTCCAGCCCTTGAAGTGCCTGAGCACAGGCTTTGCCGTAGTGAGCTCGTCGATGGAAGCAGGAAATTCCTCGGTTATCGTCCCGTTGATATCATACGCGACGCAGGCTTCAATGTCGTCGAGGCTGTCGTATACGTCAAGGTGAGTCAGGACCAGATCATCAATGGAGTTCGACTGGCATGCATAGCGGAGCGCCACGAGATCGAGGTATCCGCAGCGGCGGGGCCGACCCGTAGTAACGCCGTACTCGCGGCCGGTTTCCCGGACAAAATGGTACAGTTCGCTGTTGCTGTCCATGCTGAACTCGGTGGGCATCGGACCGTTGCCGACACGGGTCGAATAGGCCTTGAACACGCCGAGAATCTTGCCGATGGCGCGGGGACCGATACAACCGCCGATCGCGGCTCCGGCTGCAGAAGAAAAGCCGGAAGAAACATAGGGATAGGTACCGAGGTCGAGATCGAGCAGCGCGCCCTGGGCGCCTTCGAACAGAACCCGCTCCCCTTTGAGCTTGTTAAGTTCGCTGGTAAGATTAACCCGCATCGAAACGAGCCTGTCGAGGTACGGCGCGAGGAAAGCGCGGTCTTCGTCCTCCAGATCGTCCATCTTTTCCTTCCAGGTAAGATCGGCGATCCGGATGCCGTCGCGTTCGCTTTTGAGCGCATATGTGGTGCCGATTCCCCGGCCGGTCGTACCGATCGGGCGTTTGCGCGCAGCGTCGCGCTTTTTATCCATTTCGCGGTAGCGGGGCAGCACCAGGTGAGCGCGGTCGGATATGAACACCCGGCCTTCCCACTCGATTCCCTTGCTCTTGAGCTCGCCGAGCTCCTTGAACAGGGCTTCAGGGTCGATAACCATACCGGCACCGAGGTATACGGTTTTTCCGGGGTGAAGAATTCCGGACGGAACCAGATGCAGGGCATACTGGACGCCTTCGCTCACAATGGTATGTCCGGCATTCGCTCCGCCGGAATACCGCACTACACTTTTGGATTCGCTGGCAAGAAAGTCAACGATTTTCCCCTTGCCCTCATCGCCCCACTGGGCCCCGATTACAACGACGTTCATGGTTACCTACTTTGGACAAGCTGAAAAACTCGGTCAGTTTTTTAACTTGTCGTTGCGAATCCGTATCAGATTCGCATGTACGCTGTGGTAAAACAAAAAGGGCTCCCGGCCCTTGTTGTTTTCTTAATATCGAGAGTAGTTAGGGGCTTCCTGCGTGATGGTGACATCATGCGCATGGCTTTCGCGGAGCCCCGACGACGTTATCCTAACAAATTTCCGGTACTTCTTCAATTCCTCGATGTTTCTGCAGCCGCAGTATCCCATACCTTTTCTGAGGCCTGAAACCATCTGGTGCAAAAAGCTCTTTAATTCGCCCTTGTAGGGAACGCGGCCCTCGATTCCCTCGGGAACGGGAGTCTCGTCCTTGGCGATTCCGTAGCGGTCGCCCGAACCGTCCTTGATAGCGCCGAGCGATCCCATGCCGCGGTATTCCTTGTAAATCCTTCCGTCGAAGATGATTTCCCGGCCGGGCGCTTCCTTGAGGCCGGCAAAAAGGTTTCCAATCATAACTGCGTTCGCACCGGCTCCGATCGCCTTGGTGATGTCTCCGGAGAATTTGATGCCGCCGTCGGCGATTATCGGGATGCCCGATTTTGCTGCCTCTTCGGCGCAGTCGCAGACTGCCGAGAACTGGGCGGCTCCGACACCGGAAACGACGCGCGTAGTGCAGATGGAGCCGGGACCGACGCCGACCTTGACCGCATCGGCGCCCGCATCGATAAGGTTTCTCGTTCCGGCGGCGGTCGCCACGTTTCCGCCGATGACGGCAAGATCAGGATATGCTTTCTTGATTGCGCGCACGGCTTCAAGTACACCTTTAGAGTCTCCATGGGCGGTGTCCAGCACGACAAAGTCGACAGAGGCTTCCATAAGAAGCGGAAGCCGGACGGACCAGTCGTTGTTGCTTATCGCAGCGCCGACAATAAGGCGTCCTTTCTTGTCGCGGGCGGCATACGGGAACATTTCCTGCTTTTCCATATCCTTGACCGTGATAAGCCCGGTCAGGAGTCCTTCGTTATCGATCACAGGGAGTTTTTCGATGCGATGCTTGTCGAATTTCGACCGAGCGTCGTCGGTACTCGGCTTGCCCTTGGTAACAACCAGATCGGTGGTCATCACATCGCGGACAAACAGCGAATCGTCGCGGCAGAAGCGCAGGTCGCGCCCGGTGATAATGCCGACGAGCTTGCCGTCGCCGTTGATTACCGGCAAGCCGGAAACATTGTAGCGGGTCATAATTTGCTTGACATCGCCGATAGTGCGACCGTCCTCGACAGTTACAGGCGATTCGATTACCCAGTTGAGGTAGCGCTTGGCGTTCGAAACCTGCTCTGCCTGCACTTCGGGCTTGAGGTTGCGGTGGATTACGCCTGCAGCTCCTTCAAGAGCGAGCGCGATGGCCATCTTTTCTTCGGTGACGGTGTCCATCGCGGCAGAGATAACCGGTACATTAAGGCGGACATCCCGCACCAGAACAGTCCCGACATCGGTTTCGCGGGGCAGCACTTCGGAGTAGCCCGGCTGCAGCAGAACGTCGTCGTACGACAAGGTTTCCCTGATTTCCATCATTTATTTTCCCTCCATCAATTGACTGTACTTCGCCGCAAGACGGGCAGCCTTCTCGGCGGCGAGTCCCCGGTAGCGCTCCGGATTTGCAAAGAAGCCTGCTGCATCCGCGACGCCGAGCTTTTCAAGCTGCGCGGTGATGCGCGCAAAAGCGTCCGCATTCTTGCGAAGCGCCTCAAAGAATGTAATGCCGTTTGTTTCAGCGTCGAGCGTGATTTTGCGGATCACCTCATGACCGTCCGAGATGCCGGATTCTGCGAGCAGAATGTAGGCAGGCTCGGCAAGGACACCGCCTTTCACCTTGCCGCCCGCTTCCGCGAGGTTCCGCGCCATGCCTTCACGATCCGCCTGCAAGCCGGAGACGACGCTTTTCATGCGTGCAACCGCGAAGGTGAAGCCGGAAAGGTAGTCGGCAACGAAGCGCTGGCTCGCCGAATTGGTGAGGTCCCGCTGATGTTCGGAAATCTGATCCATAAAGAAGGTCATCACGCGCGGTGCGAACGCCTTCCACAGGCTCTTCACATGTTCGCTGTTCCAGGGATTGCGCTTCTGGGGCATCGTCGAGGAGCCGACCTGGGTCGAGCTGAAGTATTCGAACACCTCGCCCACTTCGGAACGCTGCAAGTTGCGGAGGTCATCGGCCAGGTTCGCGATGATGCCGAAGGCGACGTTGCATTCAAGGAGGAGGCGCAGGAGGTATTCAGGTTCGACGAGCTGGGTCGAATGCTCGGAAGGCGCGAGACCGAGATAGTCGAGGTAGCGCTTTTCGAGGTCTTCGGGATCCTTGACGATCATGCTCGTCGCATTGTAGGCGCCGACCGCTCCGGCAAGCTTGCCGGCAAGACCGTCTGCGCGCCGTTCGATTTCCAGGATAGATTTGCCGAGACGGCTGACGTATTCGGCCATTGCAAAGCCGAAGGTTATCGGCACTGCATGCTGGCCGTGCGTGCGGCCGACTTCTGGAGTGGCAGCTTCGCGCGCGGCGATTTCGCACAGCTTCTTCTCGAGTTCGCGGAGCTCCGGCAAAATGACCGTTTTCATGCAGTCCCGGATGCGCACGGACAAAGCGGTATCGAGAATGTCGACGCTTGTTGCTCCCAGGTGAACGAGGGGCGCGACGTCGGGACTGACCATGTCCTTCAATATATTAACTAAGGCCCTGATGTTGTGTTTGGTTTTTTCCTCTTCGGCGTAGACGCGCGAGGGATCTATGGTGCAGGCGACCTGGTCGAGTTCGGCTTCGATTGCCGGAGTGAGCGATCCGCGAACCGAAAGATGCGCCTTGACGAGAGCGATTTCGGCGCGCGCGCACGAAACGATTGCGGCCTGTTCGGAGATGACTGCCGACAGTTTGTCGAAAACGGCGGCTTCTGAAAGGGAATAACGGTGGTCCAGGGGGGACAGGTTGAGAAAGATAGTACGTGTTTCCATAACGAATACTGCCAAAAACTTGTTCTTTGTGTCAAGACATGATATGGTGCGATCAGGATGAATCTCAAACAAAAACTGAGCGAGACAGCGCTTGCAATTGTCCCTGTCGTCATTATTATCATCGCGCTCCACGTAACGATCGCGCCGATTAGCGTAACGACTCTTGTATCGTTCATTGCGGGCGCAGTTGTAGTGATTTTCGGGCTCGGCATTTTCCTCGCGGGTGTTGACCTTGCGATCGTGCCGTCGGGCTCGCTGATCGGAGCCGCGCTGACCCGCACGAGAAACCTTCCGGCTATTCTGCTTTCCGTCTTTGCTGTGGGGTTTATTATTACCCTTGCCGAGCCGAACCTCAAGGTACAGGGAGGCCTCGTCGAATCGGTGACGGGCGTGATCGGTTCGATGTCGCTTGTTATCGCCGTCTCGGCGGGCCTTGCGCTGTTTCTAGCGCTCGGGATGGGCCGCATTCTTTTGCAGATTCCGTATAAACTGATCATTGTGCTTTCGTACGGAACGGTGCTTCTGCTTGCAAGCAGGGTGTCTCCAATGTTCGTTGCTATTGCGTTTGATTCCTCGGGCGCCGCAACCGGCCCCTTGACGGTTCCCTTCTTTATTGCGCTCGGCCTTGGCGTTTCGAGCGTTCGCGGCGGCAAGAAAGCGGACGACGACAGTTTCGGGACCACCGGAATCGCCGCGATCGGCGCAATTTTTGCCGTGACTGTCCTCGCCTTCGCACTTTCCGGAGGAGCCGAGTCCAGCGGGGCATCTTCGTCCACAGCGACCGCCGAGGTTGCGTCCAAAACAGCGGTTGTTTCACAAGCGGACGCGTTGGATGCGACGCCGGACGGTGCGCAAGACGGTGCGGCCGGTTCCGCTGACTCTGGCCCGGAACAAAGCACATCGCCTTTCAGGGAAGCGTTTTCTGCTTTGCTTGCCGCGCTGCCCCAGCAGGCTAAAAACGTGACGATTGCACTTGCGCCGCTTGCCGTCCTGATCGCCTTGTTCCAGAAAGTGCTGCTCCGCATGCCGCCGGCCCAAATCCGGCGCATTGTTGCCGGTCTTTTGTATACCTGGATCGGGCTCGTACTGTTCTTTACCGGTGCGAATACCGGCTTTATTCCGGCAGGCACCGAAATCGGAGTGGTGCTCGGAGAACCGTCCCGGCAATGGATTTTGGTGCCCCTCGGCTGCGTGCTCGGCGCGCTGATCGTATGTGCCGAGCCGGCAATGTGGGTGCTTACCGCGCAGGTAGAAGAAGTGTCGGCAGGCAACATCCGCAAGCCCGTGCTGCTGGCTGCTGTCGCGATCGGCGTTGCCTGCGGAGTCGGTCTTTCGATGTGGCGGGTAATCGAAGGTTTCAGCGTGTGGTATCTGTTTGCCCCGGCTTTTCTGCTTGCAATGGCTCTTACCTTTGTTACGCCGAAACTGTTCGTTTCAATAGCGTTTGACTCGGGAAGCGTTGCGACAGGCCCGGTATCGAGCACCCTGATTCTGCCGGTTACCCTTGGAGCGGCGCTCTCAAGCGGAGGAAATCCCGCAACCGACGGCTTTGGCCTTATTGCCATGATTGCAGTTACGCCCCCGATAAGCATCCAGATTCTTGGTATTATTTTCCATGCAAAGGAACGAAAAGCGCAGCGGCGCCGCGAAGCAGCGACAAAACAAGCGGCGCAGGCGGCAATTCATACCGACGGAACACACCCGGCCGAAGGAGGTTCAAAATGACATACACAGCGATCATATACGCCGTAGTCGGCCACGGTATCGCCGAAAAAATGGCAGCCGATCTCAGACAGAAAGGCTCGCTCGGCGGCACCATACTCGTCGGGCGGGAAACGCGAGATTCTGTTTTTCTCCGTTTCCTTTCGATAGCCGATGCCGAGAGGGATATTCTGCTGACGCTTGTGACCGAAGAACAGCTTGAACCGATGCTCAACGCAGTCCGTTCATATCCGATTGCTCATACCCGCGACGCGGGGATCGTTTTTACAATTAGAACCGGAGGAAGTAACATGACGCAGGAAACCGATCATGAACTCATATCAGTTATAGTGAACCGCGGTTACGCGGACGATATTATGGAAGCGGCACGGACGGCTGGAGCACGGGGAGGCACCATCCTCCATGCGCGCGGTACCGGAAAGCCGGACGACGAAAAGTTTTTCGGCATTACGATTGTCCCTGAAAAAGAACAGGTGTTAATCCTGGCTGAACGGGATAAGGCACCGGCTATCCGCGAGGCAATCGAACAACTTCCCTGCCTTGACACTCCGGGCATCGGAATTCTGTACACGATGCCTGTTGAGCATTTTGCACAGCTCGGACCGTCTACATAAGGACGGTTGTATCAGAGCCGCTCCGTTATGCGCTTTAATAGTTCATCCCGACCGGTATTTTTGCTCGCCGAAGTCGGGATGATCAGATCGGGAGTTCTCCTGAAGAACTCTCCCCATTTTTTTCGCACATTGACTATGTCATTTTTCCCGATCTTGTCGGCTTTCGTTCCGACAATAATCACCTCGATTCCGAGTTTTTCAAAGTATTCAACCGTATTGCTTTCTGCTTCGCCAGGAATACGGCGCATGTCCATCAAAAAAAAGACAGACTTGAGCTCTTGTCGCAGAGAGGCATAGTCGGTAAGCATCCGGTCGAATGCGCGGTTTTCTTCTGCAGAACGCTGGGCATACCCGTATCCGGGCAAATCGGCCAATACAAACTGCTTGTTGATAGTGAAAAAATTGATCTGCCGGGTCATGCCGGGACGCGAACCCGTCTTTACGAGCGACTTCCGGTTGACAATCATATTGATCAGCGACGATTTTCCTGCGTTCGACCGTCCAAAAAACGCAAATTCGGGCAGATTGACGGAAGGATACGCCTCGGGTTTTACCGCGCCCTTGATAAAATCGGCTGACACAATCTTGATCATATTCGCTCCTGTTCAGCGCGCAGTATACCTGAACCGATGAGCTGGAGCAACAGCGCAGCGCCTTGCATGGCGTTGCGCTTTCGGCATGATCGAAGTTCGGCGCGCATCATCGGGCAGTCATCGCATCGACATTCGCCTTCCCCGCCGGAACGAAGGGGAACACATTTTCTTCCATTGCTACGCGGTGGCGAATTACCCGAGGACCTCTTCCGCCGAACGCAATCTGTTCCCAGCCGGGAGATTCAGTGTCGGAAGCGACAATGCCAAACCCTTCCGCAATGCGAACAAGATCAGGCGACCGCTCAAAAATCGAGGCGCTATAGTTTTTCGAAAAAATAAGCTCCTGCTGCTGGCGAACCATCCCGAGCGCACCGTTATCGAGAATGAAAACAGTAACATCGAGCGCTAGTTCGGCCAGAGTAGCGAGCTCCTGTATGTTCATCATGATCGATCCATCCCCGGAAATGCACAGAACTCTTTTTTCCGGATGCGCAAGAGAGGCACCGATGGCGGTCGGAAGGCCGAAACCCATGGTTCCGAGAGAGCCGGACGTTAGAAATTGGCGGGGGCCGGTAAACGGAAAGTACTGGGCTGTCCACATTTGGTGCTGGCCTACGTCAGTCGCGACAATCATGTCGCCGGAGGAAAGACCGGAAGAACGGCAGGCAGCGCGGGCTCGTTCGGAAAGGGAAGAAATAATCCAGCCGGGACGGCCTTCGGTACGCACAGGATCGGATGCAGCTGAACGGGACCTGAGCATTGCGAGCGATTCCTGCCATTCCAGGCGTTTTGCTGCAGCGAGCGCACAGGAATGCTGGATTGCCAGCCCGCCGGGCGTTTGTGCTGCCGATTGCCGTTCGAGTATGCAGGCTGCAAGGAACGGCAATGCGCTTTCCACGTCGCCAACAACCGGAAGCAAAGCCGGCAAGATCTTGTTCACTTCGGCGGCGTCTATATCTATATGAACGATTTTTGCATCGGGACAGAATTCGCGGATCACTCCGGTTGCGCGGTCGTCAAAACGGGCACCGGCGGCGATTACGACATCGGCATCGTGCATTGCCCGGTTTGCCGCAATGCTCCCGTGCATGCCGACCATACCCAGCATCAGCGGGTCGGCGGTCGGAACGCACCCGATTCCCATTAAACTGGTGACTACGGGCATTGGAAGAGCTTCGAGAAGCTTCCGGATTCCGGCAGCGGCTTCCGGAGAATTGCTGCCGCCGCCTGCATACAGTACCGGCCGATTGGAAGCGAGCAAGAGCTCTGCCGCCTTCGAAAGCGTTTCCGCAAACAGTTCCCTCCCGGTCATAAACTTGCCAACGGCAGCCTTCCGGGATTTCGCCGGCTCCGGCCAGGCTTCAAACTGCACTTTCTGCAGCTGAATGTCGCGGGGAATGTCCACTAGTACCGGGCCCGGACGTCCCGACGCTGCTATCTCGAACGCACGGGGAATGACTTCCAGAAGCTCGGCGGCGGATTTCACCATGACGCTGTGCTTGGTTATCGGAAAGGAAAGGCCGAAGGTGTCTGCTTCCTGGAAGGCATCGGTCCCGATGAGGTAGGTATTGACCTGCCCGGTAATCGCAACCAGGGGAACAGAATCCGATCGTGCGTCGGCTATGGCGGTCAGCAGGTTCATTGCGCCCGGACCGCTTGTTGCAAGACACACGGCTGTTTCGCCGGTCGAGCGCGCCATGCCCTGCGCAATAAAACCGCCGGCCTGCTCATGCCGCACAAGAATATGACGGATCGGGCTTCGGGTAAGCTCGTCGTAGAGCGGAAGGATCGATCCGCCGGGAATACCGGCTACAGTAGTGATTCCCTGCCGTTCCAGCAGTTTGACAACAATCTGGGCTCCAGTTGCTTCGATCATACGTTCTCCTATTCATGAGTTTGCTATACCTACCGGTAGGTATAGAATAGATATTGTACCGCAGGATATCCTGCGCTGAAAATCCTGAAAAAAAAACCCTCCGGTCCGCCGGAGGGTTGCTATCGTCTTTCGACAACTCATACCTGCGACAAACGCCTCTCCCTGCCGGTAACGACTACCAGAACGACGACGAGAAGGACGAGTGTTGCCAGTACAAATACGGATTTCATACCTGCATTATTGCGTATATTTATACAGCTTGTCAAGTATATTTATGCATATAGTGTGTAGAGGTGCCCAATACTTTGCCGAGACAGGCTCTACCAGACCGATGATCGAACGGAGCCTGGTCGACTTTCCCGCGCCCTTCGATTCCGCTGCACTGTATTCCAGCTGGGTGTTCGATCATGTCAGGATCGAATTCATTGCTATTTTTTCTATAAAAGACTGGCGGATAAGTTCTTCCATTGTAAAGAACCCCACTTTCTCTTTTCTGAGCGCACGGGCGGCAAACAGGGCTCCTCCGCCGAAAGCGGTACGGGAAATAATATCATGGGAAATACGAATTGTCTGATTCGGCAAACCGAACACAACTTCATGACGGCCGTCAATACCGCCAACCCGGATCGAATTGATGCGTGTGACCGGATCCAGTTTCAGTTTTTCCGCAATTTTCAGGGCGGACCCGGAAACACCTTTCTTGTCCCGGAAATGTTCTTCGATAATTTCGATATCAGCATTTGGCACTATCTGCTGTAGAATTTGGGATGCAACAAGAAGAAAATTGATTCCGAGCGTAATATTGGGTGAATGAAGCACGACGGTTTTTGCCGAAAGTCCTTTCAGATAATCGAGTTCAGGCTGCTCATAATGGGAAACCGCCGAAACAATATGAATACCGTAATCGGCTGCATGACCGTATTCATATACAGCCTGTGCCGAAGAAAAGTCGATAATAACATCGACAGGATTTTCTGCAAAAAAATCCGGATTCAGGGACTCTTCCATAGTAAAGAAATAGCCCTGCCTGTTTTTTGGATAGCCAAGAAAATCGCTTGCATATTCGTGATTACATTGTGTGCTCTTGCGAACTACCCAGACCAGAGAACAATCCGGATCACGAATTATCTCGTCGGCTACCAGACGGCCAGTACGACCGAAACCAAAAAGACCTACCTTCAATAGAAACCTCCAGAGTATTGAACTTTTTTAAAAAAAGTCGTTTCCAAACGCTGCCAGCAGTCGAAACCGGCACTATACGCGAGCTTCGTGCATAATTTGGTTGCTTATGCAAAAAGCTCACGTATAAAACTAAAGGCATTGCGTCTTCAAGTCAATAATTACCAGCGAGTAAACAGAAAAAAGAGTGTTTGCGAAACGCAAATACAGTGCTATTCTATTATATTATAGATACGGTGTCTTGCGGAGTTATAATCAGGAGAAAGTCCGACGATGGCGAATATGCGCACAAAAGTGGAAATAACCAATCTTGCCGAACGAAACCGGATCATCGATACAATCATTTCAATTATAGAAGAAAAAAACCGTTTCCTCCTGCTCGGACACCAGCAACCTGATGAAGACTGCATTTCATCGCTTGTATCAATGGCGCTCCTTATCCGGAAATTCAATAAAAAGGTCGCAATTTCCGTCAAGGAGAATCTGCCTGACCAAATTTCCTACCTGGACAATATCTGCTCCTACAACAACATTGAGCTGACGCAAGAAGCCCTTGACGGAATGGATCCGCCGGATGCGATATTCGTACTGGACACTCCAAAACCGGACCAGATTTCTGCAGATCCTGCGATACTCGAATTGATCCACTCGGGGACAGTTCCCGTGGCCGAAATCGATCATCACCTCTCCACGGACGCGTTACTGATCGGTTCCCCTTCCTGCAGTCTGGTAACGCGCGCAACAAGCACCTGCGAACTGATCGCACTTTTGTGCTGCAAGATAGCGCACCGGCCGGATATCCTGAAACGGAACGGCATACGCGAACTCTTTTCCCGAAACCTGGTATTGTCGATGCTTACCGGAATGATCGGTGACACCTGGTTCGGGCTTACCGTCAAGCATCCCCGGGACCGTTTTTTTTACAACCTGTACACAAACCGGTTTAGTGACATACTGCGCGAAAAAGCCCATGTGAACACAGCAAACTATGTGTCGATGACAGACATATTCCGCAGCCTGCAGGCGCTCTCGCCCGAGGAACGCGCCCTGTATCAGCAGATGCTTTCAAAATCGCACTACCACGGACAAATCGGCTTTCTGTACCTCGACGAGCATGAATCCTGGTCGATGCTTTCGAACACCGATTATTCGTTGTTCATCAAAGTAATTAAGGCTGTTACAAACTTTCTTGCAGAAAAAGCAGGCCGCTTCGGGGTAACGGTATTCTGGGACGAACCGTCGACTTCGGACCTTATTCAATTTAGAATCCGCCTGTCCAAAAACGTAACGGATATCGATCTGAGAAAGCTGCTCGACACACTTTCCATTACAGACGGAGGCGGACATCCCGGCGCAATTGGGTTCCGCTTTCCCAGGACTGAACTTGCGGATCCGGCCGCGTATGTACAAATGCTGCTGGCGGAACTGGAGACCCTGTGAGTCGGGGAAAAACCGGTACACACTACAGCCTGCTCATGGACAACTGTCTTTCGGCGTTGAAGGGAGTCGAAAAACTGGCGCTCCATTCATGCTGCGGTCCGTGCAGCTCCGCCTGCATTGTCAGGCTTGCATCCCATTTTGAAATCACCGTTTTCTATTATAATCCGAATATCGATACGCTCGACGAATATACACACCGGGCAGGAGAACAGCGGCGTTTGATCGTCGAAATGCCGACGCCCAACCCGGTTCAGTTTGTTGATGCCTGCTACACTCCCGCAGAATTTGAAGCAGTTGCCAATCCTTTTGGGGCCGAGCAGGAAGGCGGCAGCCGGTGTACTGCCTGTTACGCGCTAAGGCTCGAACGCACGGCGATTTTTGCCCGAGAACGCGAAATTCCGTGGATGTGCTCGACCCTCTCGGTGAGCCCCATGAAAGACGCGGTGCGCATCAATGAAATCGGAAATCGCGTCGCAGAAAAACACGGGATCAAATGGCTTTGGTCCGATTTTAAAAAACAAAACGGTTACCAGCAGTCCATCGCGCTCAGCCGCGAATACGGCCTGTACCGCCAGGATTATTGCGGCTGCCGCTGGTCCCGACAAGCGCGGTGCGAACAGGTGCGGCAAAAACTGTCGGACGATTGTACCGACCGGCACATGTAAATTCCGCAGGTGACGATTCCTCGAACGGCTATGCCCTGTTTTGCACAAAAGCCCATGCTTCTGACAAAGAACCAAAGAAATGGTCTTCGCCAATTGCCGCGTCCAGATTGTGTTCGGCAAGCATCATGTACGGCTGCGTGTGTATTTCTGCGATAAGCAGCGTGCACCCATGCTTTCGGCATTTGTGCAGCAGCAGTTCGACGGTCCGGATTCCCTGCGGATCCAGATACAGTGTGTGCTTCATGCCGATAAGCAAAATGGAAGGATACCCGCCCGAACGAACCAGCGAACGCTCGATTTCTTCAAGAATGCCGGAAAAAAGCGGTGCCTCCGGTTCGCAGACGAACACCGGGCCTTTTTTGCCCGCAAGAAGCTGCAGCCGAACCGGTAAGTTCGCGGAATCCGGTTCTGGAACAGAACATCCGGCTTGAGGACTGTCCGTTTTCCGGACGTGTGTGTTTCGTTCCCGGAACGCGTTTTGCAGCAGCCGGTAATCGCTGCTTGATCTGCCAAGCAGTTTTAAAAACGCAAACCAGACGGCAGTGCAGAACGGTAAGGCATAGACCGGAGACACAAACAGAACCGCAACGAATACTGCACACCAGAACATACGGTCGGAAGTGCCAATCGTCCGGAAAGTTGACAAAGAACCTGCGTCCGCCAGGGAAAGGCACTCCGAACTGGCAAGACAGACAAGCAGGCAACCGGAGATGCGTCCGAAAGACAGCGCTGCGCCCGCAAACGGAACAGTACACAACACCAGCACACTGCATACGGCCGTAAGGGACACAGCAATTCTCCGTTTCGGTACATCGGTGCTGCCTCCTGTGGCAGACCGGCGGATAATAGCGCTGTATTCGGATGCGACAGTAACGGGCAAACCGCCGGCAAGCGCGCTCAGCAGGTTAGACAAGCCGACAGAGACCAGAAACCGGTCGGGACGTCCCGGAGAAAGTTCAAAACTTTCTGCGGCGGAAAAGCCCTGGAAAGACTCGATACCGATCGCGACGGTGAGCGCACAAGACTGCAGCACAAGAAGGAATACGGAGAATCCGTCAACCCCATGGGCTGCGCCGAACCGGAACGGTCCTGCGAAGCCAGACAGGGCGCGCCGAAGCGAATCGGCAGCAGCCATTCCGAATAATCCCGGTGATGCACCGTATGAATCCGATACCAGAAAGGTTTCCACAGGAACCAAAACCAGTGCCAGACACAACAGAACTGCAGTACCGGGGATGGCAGGAACCAGACGGCGCAGTACGGGAATACCAACGACAATGCTGCAGAACACGACAGCCGGGAAAACTCCCGGATTCATGGCGGAAAACGGCAGTGCGGCAGTAGCCGAGGCCGGCCACAGAGCGCCGGACAACAGCGCAAACGACCAGAGTACGCCGAGCAGTGCGCAGGCAGCCGTCCAGCCAGAATAGAGCGCGCCGGATATAAATTTGAGCAGAAAGCCGGTACGCAAGGCGCCGGCAAGCACCAGCAGGAAGCCAGACAGGCAGAGAACCGTCAGTGCGTGGGGGAAACCTGAATGGAATGCAAGTGCAAAAAAAACGATACTTGATGCACCGGCGCACCCGCCGACCAACAGCGGAGATCCAGAAATCAGCGGCAGTACACACACACCGGAGAAAACCACGGGAAACGCAGATACGGTGGAACCGGTTGAAACAAGTGAAAAAAGAATCACCCGCGGAAGTAGTGCTGCAGCAAGCCGCACAACCGGCAGGACGCCGAAACAACCGGAACAACCGGAACGCACCCGCGCGTCCAGCGAACGTTTGTTAGTCATGGTTCAAGGCTCACATCGCAGACACATGCTCCAGTCGCCGCGACGAGCGAGTCGGGATCGAGTACCAGCTGCTGACCGCGCACGCCGGCGCTGACATATACCCTTTCATGCAGCACTACGGTTTCGTCGATAAACGTCCGAAACTGCTTTTTCATGCCGACGGGCGAACAGCCGCCCCGGACGTACCCGGTCAGGCCGAGAAGCTCGGCCGGCTTCACCGGTGCGATCTCCTTTGCTCCGATCGCCGCCCGGGCTTTCTTCAGACTTACCTCAACTGTTGCCGGAACGCAGAACACACAAATTTCGTTTGCATCGGTACGCATTACAATCGTCTTGAACACCGATTCAGGATCGATGCCGAGCTTCGAGGCGGCGGTAATCGCGTCCAGATGCTCTTCATCGATTTCATAGGAATCCGTTGAGAAGGGAATTCCCCGGCTTTCGAGAATCCTCATTGCATTGGTCTTTGCATTGGTCTTTGCATTGGTCTTTTTTATTTCGGACATACGCTACAGAGTATTCTAGGAGATTGTCAGCGCGATGGCAACCGGGAACGGAACGGGGCGTTTCGGCACACGTATCGTCTGAGCAGCACAGTGCTGGTCACTTCGGCCACAGCGTCTCCTTACATTTTCCGTTTGACCGCAGTCACGAGGAATGTTAACAGCAGCTCCTGGTTGTCCAGCCTGTTCTGATACCACTCGTAGTTCGGCCTTGAATAATCGCACTCCCAGCCGCTTGCAGGGAGCCACTCGGTCATCCACTTTTCCCATACCGGCCCGATCATCTCGCTTGAGCCGAAATGAACGGTTACCGCGTAGAGGCCAGACGGAATCATGACACAGTCAAG
>SHOL01000213.1 GCA_004294945.1 Treponema sp. | reverse complement strand
ATCCTGCAAGTGCCGATGCTGCCGTAACACCGATTGTTACAGCAAAATACGGCAAGAGCGAAGGGATCATGGCGAGTGCGAAGGCGGGATCAAAGGGCCTGTTCATGAGGTCTCTCTTCGGCACCCGGGCAGGGGCGCCCGGACGGCAGCATCCGGGCGGGTGCATCCCGGCGGCGGTTATTCAAAAACGTACGAAAAGACGTCTTCGCCAAAGTACTGCACCGAAAGGGCGGACAGCGTGCCGTCTGCGCGCAGCTGTTCGATCGCGCGGTCGTACGCGGCGGCGAGTTCGGTTTCGTTCCGGTTAAAGAGCGTCCAGGTCGGTATACCCTTATACGGAACCCAGGCGAGCCGGTCCGCAAGCGAATGGAACGCGCCTTTTTCCGACACAACCGAATTCTGGAATGCGAGTTTAAGGTCGAAGAATGCGTCGTAGCGGCCCTCGATTACCCACAGATATGCGTCGTTGATAATGAACGTGTCGGACGGAACGAGTGCAACCGGCGAGTCCGGATGCGACTTGTTGAATTCCTGCACCAGAGCGAACTGGGCGCTTTGGGGCGATATGGGAACCAGCTTGCCGGAGTACCGGGCAAAACTTTCAAGATCGCGAATCTTGTCCGCATCGGAAGCGCGGAACGTAATGCCGATGATGCTCGCGGCGACCGGATTTTCCGGGAAGAGGAACTTTTTCTTGCGCTCGGCGGTGACCCAGGCGCCCTTGGTTCCAAGCGCATACTTGCCCGACTCGATGCCGATCAGCAAGTCTTCGTCCGAAGTCGGCACAAAGGAGAACGCATATTCGTCCAGCACCGCGTCTACGGCACGAAGCACCGCAATTTCAAAGCCGTCGGATTCGCCCTTCTCGTTTACAAAGCCGTAGGGCACGTAGCCCTGGGTGTGCGCAGCGTACACAGTCCGTACCGGTCCGCCGGAAGCCTTGGCCGCAGCCGGTGCCGGCTTGTCGTCACGCATACCGCCGGCAGCAGCAGTCGAGACGGCAGCAACTAGTAACATTGTAGAAATAACAAATCTTAGCACTACTTTCATCTATACACTCCTTTGCGAACACGCTTTTACAGGCACGCCGACGCAACACGCTGATTCAAAGGTGCGGGGGGGGCAGTGTTCCGGGAAAAATATACCGTTTTTCGGCCGTTCAATCCATACGTGCGCGGCTGCGCAGGCAAAAACGCTGCGCAGATCGGCCCCTACATGGACGTTCATACGCGCCGGCTGCGCGCAAGGACGTTCGCCCGCCGTGCGGCTTTCTGCCTCCGCGAAGCGCTTCCCCTCTCCGTTTCGTATACCAAAGCCGGCAAAAGGTCTATGCTGGGCGCATGACAGGAACGCGAGCGGGGCAATACGATCGCCGCCAAGAACTGCTCGGTAGTCTGGAAGGACGTAAAAATAAACATACTGGACACCCCCGGCCATGCCGACTTCGGCGGAGAGGAGGAACGGGTCCTTTCCATGGTGGACGGCGTGGTGTTGCTGGTTGACGCCTCCGAAGGCCCCCTGCCACCAACCCGCTTCGTCCTGAGCAAAGCCCTTTCGCTCGGCCACGCGATAATCGTCGTAATCAACAAGATCGACCGGAGCGACGCCCGCATTTCGCAGGTCTTGAGCGATATTTTCGACCTGTTCATCGATCTTGGCGCCCGGGACGATCAAATGGAATTTCCGCCGCCAGGGACAGCCTGGTGTGCATCGGCGACGGCGGCGAACGCAAAAACCTGAATGTCTCCAAACTGCAAACCTACAGCGGAATCAACCTGATCGAGGCCGAGAACGTGCTTCCCGGCGACATCATCGTGCTTTCAGGCATCGAAGACGTTAAAATCGGCGACACCATCTGCACCCGCGACGCGCCGAAAGCCCTGCCCCGCATCGTCATAGACGAACCGACAGTCGCCATGCGCTTTTCGGTGAACACCTCCCCGCTCGCCGGCACCGAGGGAAAAAATCCCACCTCAACCCAGCTTCTGGAGCGGCTGAAAAAAGAAACGCTGAAAAACGTGTCGCTGCAGGTGGACGAAGAAAACATCGGCGGCGGGTTTCTGGTACGCAGCCGCGGCGAGTTCCAGCCGGTCATCCTGATCGAAATGCTCCGCCGCGAAGGCTGCGAACTGGGTGTCACCCGGCCCGAGGTAATTTTCAAATACAAGGACGGGAAAAAACTCGAGCCGATCGAGCACCTCGACATCGACTGCGCCGAAGCCTACGCTGGCAATGTCACGATCAAACTGTCCGGTCACAAGGGCCGGATGCTCGCCTACACCAGCCACGAAGGCGGCCGGGTGCATCTGAAATTCTCGGTGCCGTCCCGGGCGCTGATCGGTTACCGCGACCAGTTTCTGACCGACACCAAGGGCACCGGCAT
The DNA here is from genome assembly GCA_004294945.1 of Treponema sp. Classification (GTDB taxonomy): domain Bacteria; phylum Spirochaetota; class Spirochaetia; order Treponematales; family Treponemataceae; genus Teretinema. The sequence continues at coordinate 1,205 of SHOL01000213.1, read as the reverse complement.
CATGAACGCGAGCATGAGCGGATACGAAGAATACCGCGGGGACTTCGACGAGTTTTCCAACGGCTTCCTCGTGTCCGACCAGGCGGGAAAAGGCGTCACCTACGGCCTCTATAATCTGGAGCCGCACGGACAGCTCTTCATCACTCCCGGCGAGAGTGTGTACGAAGGCATGATCGTCGGCCAGCACAATCAGGACTTCGATCTGGTGGTCAATCCGTCAAAAGAAAAGAATCTTTCGAACATGCGCTCGGTGCTCAAGGACGAAGCGCTTACCCTTACCCCGATCCAGCCGATGACCCTGGAACGCGCGATCCTGCTCCTGCAGAACGAGGAAATGGTGGAAGTGACCCCGAAATCCATCCGGGTGCGCAAAATCATCCTGAGTGCCGTCGACCGGAAAAAAAAACGCGCGGGCGTCGGCCTCCTGACCTTTATTGCCGGGACAACCGGCCGGGCCTGAAAGACCGAGGCACAGGAGCTCAATGACGGGCGCACGATCCTGCCGCGGAGCCCCCGCGAAGCAATCCCCAGCCGGGGCGGACTCCGATCCGCCCCTGCGGTTTTTGCGGTTTTGTGCGCTCTTTACGGTTTTCCGTACTTCAGACTAGACCAGACCAGAACAGTGGTGGTACGATACAGCATAAATAAGGGGGCATGTATGAAATCGGAACACCTGTTAGCGCTTATCGGACTTGCGCTGGCCGTTCTGGTCGTCGCCGGCTGCGCCGGAACCAAAACGACACGGAAGGCTGCGGACAAACGCGGTCTGGCCTACGGTACGGCAATACAACCGGGAGACATCCTTTGGCCGGAGAGCGCACAGCTGCTCGCGCAGGACTTCAACACGCTTGTCCCGGAAAACGTTATGAAGTGGGGGCTCCTTCGGCCGACAAAAACATTCTGGAACTGGTCCGACCTGGACAAAATGGTCGATTTCGCCGAAAAAAACGGCATGAAAATGCGGGGGCACACCTTTGTGTGGCACTCGCAGAACCCGCCCTACGTCAATAGCCTGAAAACGCGCGACGAAGCAATTGCACTCATGACCGAACAGATTACCGAAGTCATGACCCGCTACAAGGGCCGCATCGCCGAATACGATGTCGCGAACGAAGTCGTCGCCGACAACGGCACCATGCGTGACACCGTATGGCTCAAAGCTATCGGCAGCGACTACCTGGATATCGCGTTCAGAACAGCCCGGG
>SHOL01000212.1 GCA_004294945.1 Treponema sp. | reverse complement strand
GGATTCGGCGGTTGTCGAAGAGATTCCCGCAACTGCCGGAATGCCCGCAGGTTCGAAACCGTTCCTTTTCGTCCATCCTGGCACCAAAACTGTCTGCGTCGTCCTTTCGGGCGCGAACGGTTCGGTGATCTACGACACGAAAATCGCAGCCGATGGACAGATCGTCCAGAAGTAACAAGCCGCGCTTGAAAGAAGGAAAAGCATTAAGGTGGCTGTCCGGCTGTGCGCCGGACAGCCTCTGCTGTTTTAAACGCCGTGTTCGCTCAAGACTCCGGCGCGTCTGAGCATGTACAAGTCTACGGGTTTATACGTGCAAAAGCATCTGGTCATTCGCCAATTCGCGCTTTTTAAGGTCGCGGAAGCGCTGGACGACTCCGTCGATGGTAAGGAGCGACTTTTCTTCGGCGCCTATGTCCAGCACAATTTCTCCCGAGTCCATCATTAACAGCCGGTTGCCGTACTCGATTGCGTGGTTCATGTTATGGGTGATCATCATGACGGTGAGCCCGTAGCGGTCCGCGAAGGAGCGGGTAAGCTTCATGACAATTTCGGCATTGCGGGGGTCGAGTGCGGCGGTATGCTCGTCGAGAAGCAGGATGTCCGGTTCGGAGAGGACCGCCATCAGGAGCGTGAGTGCCTGGCGTTGGCCGCCCGAGAATTGGTCTACATTGTCCGCAAGGCGGTTTTCGAGCCCCATGTCCAGCTCCCGGAGGCGCTCCCGGAAATACGCGCGGAGCTTGCTGTTCAAACTGATCTTGAGCCCTTTGTATCCCTTCTTGTGGCAGATCACCATGTTGTCCTCGAGGGACATTCTGCCTGCGGTTCCGAGCAGCGGATTCTGGAAAATGCGGCCGATGTATCGGGCCCGTTTGAATTCGGGCGTCTTCGTAACATCGATGTCCCGCACGAGAATGCGTCCTGAAGTCGGAGCGTATGTTCCTGCGATGATGTTGTAGAGCGTGGTCTTGCCGGCGCCGTTCGAGCCGATTACCGTGATAAAGTCGCCTTTGCGCACGTCGAGCGAGACGTCCTTCAGCGCGCGGTTTTCGTCGGGCGTGCCGGGATTGAATACAACGCCGACGTTATCGATCCGCATCATTTGGACGCTCCTTTGGCGGGGAACAGCCTTCCCTTGCCGTATTTGGAAACGACGAGGCAGCCGATGATCAGCACGCCGGTTATCAGCTTGAGGTCGTTCGCGGTCAAATGGATAAGGTAGCCGTACTGGCGACCGGCAACCATGAGCGCGCGGTACATTATCGACCCGAGAATCACCCGAATGGTGAGCACTTCGATGCGGTTCGAGCGGACGAGGAACTCGCCGATCATGATCGAGGCAAGCCCGGCGATTGCCGTTCCGGTGCCGGAATTGACGTCGGCGAATCCCTGATACATGCACACGAGGGCTCCTGCAATGCCGACGAGTCCGTTTGCGACGCAGATGCCGATGAGCTTGACTATTTCGGGATTCATGCCCTGGCTGGTGATCATTTGGGGATTCGAGCCGAGCGCGCCGAGCGTAATGCCGAAATCGGTATGGAAAAAGAGGTTAATCAGCAAGAGGATGATGGTTACGGCGAGCGCGAGGAAAGCCAGAATGCCCCAATCCGCCGTAAAGCCGAGCGAAACAGCGAGCTCTCCGATATTCTTGAACAGCGTGTCTACCCTGAGGAGCGACACATTCGCGCGGTTCGACAGGATGCGAAGATTGATCGAATACAGCATCGTCATTGTCAAAATGCCCGCAAGAAGTCCGGGGATTTTCAGCTTTGAATGAATAACTGCGGTAATTGCGCCTGCTGCAGCGCCTGCAAGGAAGGCAACCAGAATTGCGATAAAAGGATTGACGCCTGCGATCAAAAGCACCGACATGACTGCCGAACCGAGCGGAAAGGAGCCGTCGACCGTCATGTCTGCAAAATCGAGCACCCTGAAGGTGATAAAAACGCCGAGGGCCATGATCCCGAAGACCAGGCCCTCGACAATTATGCCGTGTATCATGGGGCTCAGTATAGCGTCAGCTTACTTTGTAGTCAATTTGCCGTTCTCGATAATCTTGCTCGCGCTTGCCAGAATGTCGGCAGGAATCGTGATACCGCAGATTTTGGCAGCGTCCAGATCGATGAGGAAGTCGGTTTCCGAGGGATCGGTGATGTACTTGACCGGAATGCTCGAAGGAGCTTTGCCCTCCAGCACGTCCGCAAGGATGGTCCCGGTTGCGCGTCCGGCCTTGTAGTAGTCGAAGCCCGAGGCGATCACGCAGCCGCCGTTCATGGCGCTTGTCGTGTCGGCCGAGAATACGGGCTTTTTATTGGAGAGCGCCACTTCGACAAGAGCGGGGAGGGCGGAAAACACGGTATTGTCCGTAGTCAGGTAAATGCCGTCGACCCGGCCGATAATTGCTTGGGTAGCCTGCTTGACTTCCGACGAATTGGTGATTGACTGTGCGACGAGCGCTATACCGAGCTTCTTGCAGGCGGCTTCGACGTCGGCAAGGGCCGAGGCCGAGTTCGCTTCGGAGCTGGTGTAAATATAGCCGAGCGTCTTGAGCGTCTTGATCTTGTTAAAGAGCAAAATCTGGTCCTCTACGTTGATCTTGTCGGAAAGACCGGTAACGTTTCCGCTGCCCATGTTGTCCGCGCCTACAAGCCCGGCTCCGATCGGGTCGGTGACCGTGGCGAAAATAACCGGCTTGTCCTTGATGACATTCGCCGCGGCGACTGCGGTGGGGGTTGCGATTGCGACGACCGCGTCGACTCCGTCGGCCTTGAACTTCGTGGCGATCTGCATTGCCGTGTTCACGTCGCCGTTTGCGTTCTGCCCGTCGAAGGATGCGTCAAGACCGCGCGCTGCAAGTTCGTCCTTGACTCCCTGCTCGATCGCGTCCAGGGCCGGGTGGGCGACAATCTTGGAAATACCGATCCGGAACGTCTGGGCTGCGTCCGCGCCTGCCGCAGCTTCTTTTTTGGCGCAGCCGGTAGCAGCGATTGCTGCGAACAGGGCCGACGCACACAGTGCGGCACAAACGAGCGTTCTGGAAACGCTGATATTTTTCTTCATGATATTCTCCTGTGAAAGCTACAAATTATTGTTACTACTCATAGTAACAACGCTACTATATCTCCGGATAGAAACACTGTCAATGGCTGAAGAGAGAAAAGTTTTAAAAACTTTTCGTTCGTCAGCCTGGAAAATCGCGACAGTACATGTCGTGATTCTCCAGGCTCTGTTGCGTGAATAGGTCATGAAACAGTCTGGATGTGAGTGCGTACGGATAAAAAAAACCGTCAGGAGTTGATTCCTGACGGCGTTATGCATGCCGGGGACCGGGCTTGAACCGGCACGGCCGTTACCAGCCAAGGGATTTTAAGTCCCTGGTGTCTACCAATTCCACCACCCCGGCAGACTATGGTATAGTAGCGGAATCTACACCGGAGGTCAAGAATCATGCTGAGCGACACGCACTGCCACCTTTCGCACATCAGCGAGCGCGGCGTCGATCTTTCAAAACTCCTTTCCGACATGCGCTCCAGTTCCTTTTCGTTCGTGCTGGACATCGGCACCAAACCTGGCGATTTTGTTCCGCGGCTGAATCGG
>SHOL01000026.1 GCA_004294945.1 Treponema sp. | reverse complement strand
AGGTGTATGTTACGGTGAACGGAATCCGGTACGGAGTTTGCAGGGCGAATTTGCCGCGGAGGTCGTGGGCTTCCTCTCCGGTGCCCGACCAGGTTTCCCCCGGTTTTACCGCCCCGATCGGGAAGGTCGGCACGTTGCGCACCGTCGGCATAAAGTATTCCTCGCCGATATCATAGACACCGAGCGCGTTCTGCCGGAAAACACTTTCGTACTCCCGCCCCCAGGTAAAGGTGCCGGTCGAGTTCCGTTCGCTCGTCATAAACGTGCACGTATTCAGCGCCGACGTCTCTTCAGGAGCAGCTCCCGTTCGCGCGTCCGAGACGTCCACAGTGATCCGGTTCGTGATTTCTGCCGAGTGCGAGTATCTCCGGTTCACGTATACCGTTTCGCGCACCGTCGAATTAATGCGGTACGAGTCTCCTTCCATGAAGCGGTAGCGGAACACCAGAGCACCCGGGGCTTTCTGCGCTTCCTGGCTTTCCTGGGCTTCCTGGGCGTCTGCGGTTCCGGCGCAGGCTGCGCAGAGGGCAATCACAGCGGCAAGGGTACAAAGCCGTTTGATGAACAGCTTTCGGAATAGTATAGAATGAAACTTCCCGCCCAAAGGGGTACCCCTTTGGGCTTCCCTCGTGGTTCGATGTTCGTTCTCGCGCGTTTGTTCGCTTATCTTCATATATAGAGAGTATCGGCGATGGTAGCGGGCTTCTTGACTGCTGTTGCTCCGCTTCGAGCGAACCGGTACAATACCTGTATGAAATCGATGACAGAAGGCCGGCCTGCCGTTTTGATACTGAAGTTCTCGATGCCGCTGCTTGCGGGCAATCTTTTGCAGCAGATGTACAACCTCGTCGATTCGGTTGTCGTTGGGCAATTTGTGGGCAAGGAAGCGCTCGCTGCCGTCGGCAGTACGAATATTCTGAATTTTCTGCTGATATCTCTTTTCTCTGGACTTGCGCTCGGGTTTACCATATTGATTTCCCAGTTTTTTGGGGCAAAGGAAAAAGACAAGATCAAGCGCGCGGTCGACACTGCCTATGTAGTTGCGTGTATCGGCGCCGCTGCGGTGACCGTGCTTGGACTTTTGCTGACCGAACCGCTTTTGAGTCTTATGAACACTCCCGCAGGACCCACCCACGAAATGTCGGGAACGTACTTGCGCATTCTGTTTATCGGAACGATTGGCACATTTGGCTACAACCTGAATGCCGGAATTCTGCAGGGCTTGGGAGATTCGATGTCTTCGCTCCGGTTTCTTGCTGTGGCAACGGTAATCAATATTGTGCTCGATCTGGTCTTTGTTGTCGTTTTCGGCTGGGGCGTTGCGGGCGTAGCCTGGGCGACGGTTATTGCACAGGCGGTATCCTTCCTTCTTGGTGGGCTGTTTATTGTACGCAAGCTGAAATTGTCGACTCTTGATCCCCGCGATCTTGAAGTGGATCCGCGCATTTTTTCCGAGGCGGTCAGGATAGGGCTTCCCGGTGGTGTACAGAACATGCTGTTTTCGCTCGGAACTATGGCGATCCAGCGCCTGGTAAACAGTTACGGGCCGGTGTATATGGCCGGCTTCAGTATATCCGGCCGCATAGATTCGGTTGCGTTTCTTCCTATTGCAAGCTTTGCCAGCGCGGCAACTACCTTTACCGGGCAGAATATCGGGGCGAACAAGCTTGACCGCGTCAGGAGAGGACATCGGTCGGTGCAGCTTATGAGCGCTCTTGTGTGCGTTGTTATCAGCCTTGTCGTTCTTCTGAATGCCCGCTTCCTGATGTCGCTGTTCTCTCCCGAAGAAGAGGTCATACTTGCCGGGACGGAGGTTCTGTACCGGCTGATGCCGTGCTATGTGCTGCTTTCGTTTCTGTTCCTGACCAATTCCGTGCTTCGCGGGGCTGGAGAGTCGATAGTGCCGTTTATTGCCTCCATGACGAGTTTTCTCTTTCTCAGGATGCCCGCTGCGTATCTTCTTGACCATTTCTTTGGTCGCAGCGAGATCGGCTGGTGCTACGGTATTGGCTGGGTGTTCGGTATTGCGATCGCCGTGCCGTATTATCTGTCCGGCCGATGGAAGAAAAGGCTAAAAACAGAAAATTTACAAAAAAATCTCCAATGATGTAACTTTATGGCGTACGGGTTTTTTATACAGTGTAATGTCGCACGGCCGAATGAGCACGGCACGTGCAGCATGCCTCCTTTTTTTTCCAAGAGGAACCGCTCCGGTTCCGGTTTTTCCCGGCAGGGTTTTCTCCTCCTTTTACCTGCCGGGTTTTTTTATTTAGGGCACCTCTAAAAACTTCAGTTTTTAGAGGTGTACCATAATGTAGATGTAAATCCTGTAAGGATTTACAAAGGCACCGAGGAAAACTAACCGAGTTTTTTGAGGTGCCCTTTATGCTGTGTTGCGTATTGCTACGATCGTTTTGCAAACTTCCGCAACTAAACCGTATAAAACTGTAAAAAACGCAAATCTGCCATTGACCCATTTTTACTAAAATGGTACAGTACATTCATACGACGCAGGGTAGAGCAGTTGGCAGCTCGTCGGGCTCATAACCCGGAGGTCGCAGGTTCGAGTCCTGTCCCTGCTAAACAAAAAACCGATTGGTGTAAACCAGTCGGTTTTTTTTGTAAATTCCAGCCAAAATGAACAGTAAACAAACATAACTGGATTGGGAGTCTTTGTGACTCCGTAGTTACAGATTCAGGAGTTGTTATGTTTATCACGAAAAATGCGGTGCTTATCACGGTAGTGTCTGCCAGTTTGTGTGCTTGTGTGCTTTCTGGTTGCGAAATGAATCCGTCCGGGGAAGACTCGGCATCCGGAGAGCCGTTAAAATCGTTGACTGCTCCTGAAGTGTCGGTATCTCCATCATGGGAGGGCTTTGATCTTTCCTGGAAAGCCGTAGAAGGTGCTGAGTTCTATACCGTATACTGGACTTGGAATGATTATCCCATATCGACATTCGCTTCGGATGCAGCGCATGTATATTCGGCAACGGTATCGGAACCGGCTTTTTCGCACAGATATCGGCTTCCTGAAAATAGGGCAGGATATCAGGATTTCGCCCTGTCGAAGTATTCCGCGGACAAATTCAAGTATCTTGTTACAGCCTCGGCTCCGGGGTATGCAAGTTCCCGCTCCCGTGTGTCGGAAGATAACATGGTAGATCCGGTTCTGACCGTTCACATGCTCTTTGAAGGCTATTCAAATGCCGACATCATTGCACTTTTCCTTCGTGTTCCGTACGACCAGAGTAGCGATACGGTTGACGGCTGGGCGGAACAAGTAACAATTTTTAGCGGGGAAACCGATTCAGAAGGCAAGGCGTATCTGAAGGCTATTGTAGACAGAGAACACTACTACGGGGTTGCAATGATAAAAGATATCGATGGTAGCGAGTCGCTTACTGACGGGGATATTGTCGTTGGATCTGAGGGGGGGAATTCGATATATTCATATTCGTATTGGACCAGTCTGGTGACAGAGTCTTCGGAGAAATCCTTGACATGGAGTACCGACCGCGTTTCCAGTATCTTCAGTTACGGGGAGTAGCCAAAACAGAGGGGAGACGTGTTGCACTCTATTTTAGGAGTGTGTGAATGAACAAAGCTATGCGTTTCCTGCTTCCCTGTATTGTTTTGTTGACACTTGCGGCGACTGTCGGCGGGCTTGTACCTGGCGATGGTACGCCGTTCGAGGCAGTATCGGTTCGGGACGAGAAGGTTCTGATCAATACCCGCGGTTTGTATTTTTGGGATACGGTCAGTTCAGCCGCCCAGATGCAAGCCAACGATTTGATAACGCTCTTACTTGCCGTGCCTCTTTTGCTTGTTTCCTTTTTTCTTGCAGTGCGCGGGTCGCTCCGGGGTAAAATGGTTCTGGCCTGAATCCTCGGCTTTATTCTATAGAAATACTCTTCTCCGGCAGGCCTATGCTGGCAGAAAATGCCATCGCAGCCTCGGACGCCTTCGTCGCCGCCTGGCTTCCCGGAACAGAGGGCGCAGGAATCGTCGACGTTCTTCTCGGCAAGGTCAAACCGACAGGACGCCTTTCGATGCAATGGCCGCGCACCCTTTCCCAGGTTCCGTACGTGCCCGGTGTCGTCGGTGAACCGTCTTCGGATTCTTCGGTTCTTTCATCGACCGATCCGCTGCCTATCGGCTACGGTTTGACCTGGTAATTGACTCCGGATTATGGGCGACTGTATCCTTGGCCGCCTTGCTCTGCGCTGCCGCCGCTATCGGTCTGACTTCTTGCGAAGCGGCATCGGAAATATTTGATGATGCTTCCGGTTCTTCGGATTCGTCGACGGCTACGTCAAAGGCGGCTACGAACTGGGCCTTGGTTACGACGAGGTCTCCGATTCTATAGGGCCGAATCTTGTTACCTCATTCCATGCAGATTCGTACAGCAACAACACGGGTGTCCTGACGGACTATTCGTTATTCAGCGGCAACGATGTCACGTACAGTTTGTTTCTGAAGATGACCTCCGTCCCTATCACAAATCAAGGCTGGGCAATAAAGAAAAGTTTCTTTCCGGATGCAGCAGCGAAGATGGATTCGCTGGGTCTTGTCGAAGCATTTTTTTTTCCGCTTTCGTATAATCCCGGACCGCATTGACGGCATGCAATCCCGTATCAATTATGGCGGGACTGGCGGCGCGGCTCTGATCGAGCATCGCCCCGCTTTGTTCCTGCACCGAGGGAGCTCCGAGCGTATCGAAAGCTCCCTTCGTTGTTTTTAGTGCTTCTTGTTGCTTTCCGAAATAAGTCAGGTCGTTGTCCGTGTAGTCGATCGCTCCTGCGGGCTTGACGAAATCGTCGGTTGCGCTCTGGGAGTACAAGGTGTAGGTCGGTTCGCGGTTTACGTTCCACAGGCCCCATCCGTCGTCGCCCTGCTTCCAGGGTTCGTCGAAGGCTTCAAAGTAGAAGCATACCCAGGGTCCTTCGGTTTGCGTTGCCGCGCGGCCGGAACCGTAAACCCATTCCATCATCTTGTCGTAGTAGAGTTTTGCGTTGACGGGGTGCGAGCGGCCCGGCCAGCTTGAGGTGTCGCGATGCTTCCATCCGGTTTCGCCGATTATCAGCGGAAGGTCCGTAAGTCCCCATTTGTCAAGGTTGTCGCGGGTTGCCTGGTACTGCTTCTTGGCAACTGTGATTGCAAGATCCATCATTGCATGCCCTCGAGCGGGTCCTGCGGGGATGTCTTCCTGTTTCCAGTCCCAAATGCTGTAAGGCGTGTCGGCGATCGGATAGGTATGAATTGCGAGATAGTCGACGACTCTGGCGACCTGTTCGGTTCTGTAGGGAGTAGCGGGGTCTCCGTTTCTGTAGATCTTCACTCCGGTTGCGAGTATGCCTGTTTCTCCCGTTTCATTTTTTATGTCGTATTCGGCAAAAGGCTCCCGGTTGTCGTCGGTTGTAATCGGCACTGTTACATGGGTTCGGAGGTACTGAATGTATTGCTTGATGTCTTCGGGAGGTGCGTCAGCCCAGTTATTCCAGTCGACCATGCATTCGTCGCCGACGCTGATAGAGGCGATAATGTCTGGGTACTGCTGTGCGAGTTCGACGGCGCCGTCGATTTGCAGCCAGTTTGCGGTTCCGGTTTCTGTGTCCGATCCTGAGATCCAGACGCCGAGCTGCACCTTGAAATTTTTTCCGCTTTCGGTGATTGCCTGCAGCGTTCTTCTTGCGTGGGTGCTGGTGTCGTAGAGGCGGAGGAAGTGAATGTTCGCTTTATCGAGAAGCACGAGGTCTTCGGCGATTTCAGCGACCGAAGGATAGGTCTGGTTGTTGGGCGACTGATCGGTTCTGTAGCCCGAATAGCTGTAGGCGCGCATCGAGAGTGTTTCGTCATCGATAAAGCGGCGCATACCGAAATCAAACGGGGATACCGAGTAGGGGATTTCTACCTTTTGAGATTTATAGGTAACAGTGATTGATCCTTGGCCCTGGTCGACTGCCCGGATCGTATTGAACTTTTCCAAAACCGAGGAGTCTTCGGTAGTGACTGATACCGTACCGGAGAAAATTCCGTTTGCGGTTATTTTAAGACCGTCTTCTCTGGTTACGTATTCCGTACTGCCGTCGGTCAGCGTTGCTTTTGCCTTGAATCGGTATTGGTCTCCGACTGCTGCCTGGAGGAGAGTTGACTGCGAAGGCAGTTCGAACTCAATTTCCAGAGATTGATAGTTTTCTACGTTTGTATAGGGCACATCAACAGTAAAACCTTCGTAGGTGAGTGTTATCGTTCCCGATCCCGGTTTTAGTGCGGTAATTTTGCCTCCTGCATACGTATAGTCTTCTGATGAGGGGACTGTAGGCGTGACTGTTTTTGTCCTTCCGTCGCTCATTGTCGCTTTGACGGTCAGGGTGACCGAATCGGTGATTTGTAAGTCATCGATACTGGGGGGAATCGTGCTGATTTTTGTTACGGTCGCCTTTACGGGGGGGTTGGGTGTCGTCTTTTTTGTCTGAATCCTGCGGGTTGGCGCAGCTCCAAAACACTGTCAGGGTGCCTGCCAGAAGCAGAGCTGTAGTCTTGTTCATTGGTAACTCCTTTTCTATTGTATTGTATACGATTGCAATATGTTTGCGCTACTATTTATGATCGCACGACTTGGACTTTTTAAGTGGTTCAGTGGAGCGTTTTGATTTCGGAATGGTGTTGTTTTTTCAGTTTTATTTCGTTTTATAGCCCAATATGGGTAAAAACATGGTACAAATAGAGTGAGAGGTGATTCATATGAATACTGCTAAACTGTGCCGCTTGAGCGGATTGTGGGCTGTTGGCTTGATTGGCATGTTAACGTTTTCATGCGCATCCGGGCCGAAATCGATTCCGGTAACGCCGTTGACCGAGCCGAAGGAGCTGGATTTTACGAATCTTGTATGGTCGGACGAATTTGATGGTACCGAGCTGAACAAGGCCAATTGGGAAATTATGACCGGTGACGGAACCGGATACGGGTTGCCGGCGGGATGGGGTAACAACGAAGATCAGTACTATACTAATGATCCGAGCAATATCAAGATAGAAAACGGAGAACTGGTTATTACTGCACGAAAGCAGAGCATGCGCGGACAAAAATTCACGTCGGCCCGTATCAGGTCGAAGAATAAGGTTGATGTTTTGTATGGGCGCATAGAGGCCAGGATTAAATTTCCGGGTGGTAATGGTCTATGGCCGGCTTTCTGGATGCTGCCGACTGATAATGTCTACGGGACGTGGGCGTCGAGCGGAGAGATTGATATTATGGAAATGTTCGGTTCGCAGCCTCATATGGCGGTTGGGACGATTCATCAGGGCGGAGCCTGGCCGAACAACAGTTACCGGAACGGATATTACCGCTTCCCGGACGGAAGGCTGATGACGGACGATTACCATGTGTTCGCGGTTGAATGGGAACCGGACACGATTCGCTGGTATGTGGACGATATTATGTATACTGAAGCGCCGAGCGATGAATGGTTTGCACTGGACAAGTCGGGAGAAAACGAGATTGATAACGATCGTGCACCGTTCGATCAGCGGTTTCACATCCTGCTCAACTTTGCCATTAACGGTTCGGAGAAGAAGCGCGTCGACGATTCGACTGTGCTTCCCGCTTCCATGTATGTTGATTATGTAAGGATTTACCGGTAATAGAGGCCTATCCCCGGGCGCGGCAAAAAAGATCGGCCGGGGATTCGGTTGCTCCGGGAACAGGTTCTTAGTGAAAGGATTCCCGCTTGATCAGTTTAAGCGGGAACGTGGTGCGCAGCGGCAATTCGGTTCCTTCGATCATGGCCAGAGTGAGCTCTGCGACCTTGAGTCCGGCGTCGTACAGGGGTTGCTCGAAGCTGGTGATTGAGGGTGTAGTATAGGGGCTGTATTCCCGGTTGTTGTCGAAGCTGACGAGCTGGAAATCCTTTGGGCAACTGAGCCCTTTCATTTGGGCTGCCCGGAGGAAGGCGATTGCGGTGGTGTCGTTCGGCGCAAGAACTGCGGTAAAATCGGGAAGGATGCTGTTGATAAGCTGCGGAAAAGCGACTGCAGCGGTAAAACTGGTATGAATGATGTTGTCTTCGGGAATCTCGATGCCTTCTTCCTTCAAGCCGTCCAGAAAGCCGGTCTTGCGGTCTACGCTCGAACGGAATATGTCGTCGCCAGTAAGCAGCAGAAATTTCTTGTGGCCTTTTTTCGCCATCTCGAATGCTGCCTGCTTGCCGGCACCGTAGTTGTCGAAAAGTAGATGCGGAATTCGTTCGTCTTCGGGAATCGAATCCACCACAAGCACTCGCTCGTGCAGTCGGCGGATGCTGTTGGTCAGGGCTTGATCCTCTCCGGTCAGCAGCGGGAAGATGATGAACGCTTCGATCTGGTTGGAATATACCAGCTTGTGGACCATGCTGTTGTTGTAGGGTATAGCACTGTCGAACTGGCGGGTGAACAGTACGCTGCTGTAGTAGCCTGCTTCGCTGAGCCGCTGCTGTATGCTCTGCATGATCATCCAGTAGAATGGAGCGGAACCGGGGATAAAGATGCTGATATGATGACTGCGTCCGGTCTTGAGAGTTTGTGCAGCAGTGTCGACTTTGTAGCTGAGGCTTTCGATAGCCTTCTGGATGCGTTTACTCCGGACGGGGCTGACACTTTCCGGATTGGCGAGGTATCGGGATACCGACGCGGTGGAAACGCCGGCGGCCTTGGCAACATCTCTCTGGTTTGGCATATAGGCTCCTGTTTTTTCTGCATGATCTATGAGTCCCGTGCAAAAAGTATTGATTTTTGCAATGAACTCTTATGATAGCACATATTTAGCAGAAAATTCATAAAAATGTACACGTATACACTAAAAAATGTTGTTTTATGGGAACTTCTTGCAAATGAAAACGATTTTGTGACCGGTTCATGGAAAAATACGACTTGCAGATGGCAAGTCTGTGTGATGAAGCAGTTTAGGAGGAAGAAATTATGATGTTTTCTGGAGTATCAAAAAAAAATCGTCAGAGAAGCCGTATCGCCTGTATGTTGGTTGTGCTCGCTGGTTTTGCAGGGTGTGCGACGAATGAAGGGAAGGCAGATGACAAAATTGGCGCGATTCCGGTGTATCCGGCGTCGAACCCAGATTCGTATATGCCGGGTGCGGGCTGGAAACTGGCTTGGAGCGATGAGTTCGACCAAAGTGAACTGGACGAAAACGTGTGGACCCGACAGCCGATGAAGTTTCCCTACAATAACGAGATGCAGCAGTATCTTGGAGACGCTTCGGTCGCCTACACCGAAAATGGGTATATGGTGATTAAGGCTGACCGGGTGCGTGAAACCAATACGCGGGGAAGTTTTACTTCGGCACGGGTAATTTCGAATCCGGGCGGAGCGGACGGTAACAGTGGAGCCGCCGGTAAAACTTTTTTGTATGGCAAGATTGCAGCCCGGATTCAGCTGCCGTACGGCCGCGGCTTGTGGCCTGCTTTCTGGATGCTCGGCGACAATGTGAGCGAGACTGGTGGAGATACGAACTGGCCGGTCTGCGGTGAAATCGATATTCTCGAGTCAGGAAGCAACCGCGCTGCCGGGAACGGTGACGGTACGGTGTCCGGTGCGCTGCACCATGATCCGAGTCCGAACAATACGCGGAAGCAGAACCTGTGTCTCGATTCTGCTTTGACGACGCTTCCGAACGGTGAACTGTTGGGAGGTAAGTTCCGTGTGTATGAGATCGAATGGGACAAGGACAAAATCGTATGGAAGCTGGACGGCGTGCAGTTTGGCGAGGCGTCGATCAGTGAAGAAACCCGGGATGAGTTTCATAAGGAATTTTATGCGATTTTTAATATTGCCGTCGGCGGAAATTTTACCGTGAGTCCGGACGATGAGACCCCATTCCCTCAATATATGTATGTAGACTGGATCAGGCATTATACCCGCTGAGCTGTAGGCTGTAATTTTGATAAATTCGCTTTGGTATGCGATACTGGGTGAATGGACTATGCAGGGATGTCGACCGAACAGTTGATTGATCGGATTCGGGAGCTTGAGATTTTAAACGCTCAGCTCCTGGATGAAAAAGAAAAGGAAGCTGGACTCGATTTTGCCTGGACGGGAAATCTGGGGCATTGGTACTGAAATATTACTACCAATCGGGAGACGTTCAATTCGCTTAAGGTTCGAGCTCTGGGCTTTGACCCGGAGGAGCTGCCCGAGCAGGTTCCATATCAGTTTTTTACGGACCGGGTGCATCCTGACGATTATGAGCATACTATGGAAGCAATGCGCTCGCATTTGTGCGGTGATGCGCATGAGCACGAGGTTGAGTACCGTATACAGGCAAAAGACGGGTCTTGGCGGTGGTATTATGATCGGGTGAGTATCACGGTGCGCGACGAGCACGGCGCACCGGTGTTTTTGGCCGGTATTGTGTTTGATGTGACTGAACGGAAAAACCGTGAGCAGGAGCTCGAAAACATAACGATTGCGTTGAGCGAAGATGCGTCGACCGATGCCCTGACCGGTATGCGAAATCGTCGTGCGACTGTCGAAATGCTGCAGGCAGAAACGGCTCGATCGAGGACGTGCGGCTCTCCTGTTTCACTTGTTATTTTTGATATTGATTTTTTTAAAAAGGTAAATGATTCGTGGGGCCATTTGGCGGGCGATGAGGAACTGTCGGGCGTGGCGTCGATTATCCGGAAGACGGCGAGAGGTACGGATTTGGCGGGGCGTTACGGCGGGGAAGAATTTGTGCTGATTTTGCCGTGCGTGCATGAACGCGAAGTAAAAGCGGTTGCCGAGCGGATTAGATGCGATGTTGAGCAGGTTGTGTTCTGCGGCGGACTGGAATCTGTACCAGGCGAAGCGATCGGGCCGCAATAAGGTTGTGTAGTTTTAGTCCAGGATTCTATGCTGGTCTGGTAGTTTTTTGTGCTATACTTGAGCCAAGATTAAAAGACGATACCTTTTAAATTGTTCCTGGAGAAAGTGATGTGCAAGAAGTCTGTGTTGCTGTCGGTTGTTTTTAGCGTTGTTTTTTTGTCCGCTGTCTGTGCGGAAACGGTTCTTGATCCTGCGCTGTGGATGGTCCGGGAACTGGACAGAAGCGAGGTTTCATATCCCGATACCGATTCTCTGAGCGGTTTTTCGCCCCATTCTGGGGGTACCATTCCGAAATCCGGGACGATTGGCGAGCGAAAGGTGGTGTTCCTCCGGGAAGTCGCGCTTGAAATGGCCCCTGAGGGGCGCGCAGCTGCGCTTTTTGTGGGACCGAGCGATTATCCCTGCGATTTTTATGTGAATGGTGTTCTGGTGGGAAGAATCGGACATTATCTGGACTACTACAATTCTTCGGTGTATCTTGCCAATCGATTTTTGATCGACAATTCGTTGATTACCGGGAAAGACACGCTTGCGGTGGTTGTGTACCCGGAGTACGAGCAGACGATTCTGCCGGTGCTCAAGGTCGGGGAGTGGACCGGCTTTGCGAGCGAGGTGTTCTGGCGCAATTTTCTGAATATCAGTTTAATTCAGGCGTCGGTTGTGATTGCGTGCATTCTTGCGGCGTTCTTTGTGCTGCTTTTTTTGATGGGATCGCGAGATCCGAAGTACTTGTGGTTTGTGTGTATCTGTATTTCGTTCGCGCTTTCGTACAGCAATATGGCGATGTATCACGACGGTTGGCTGATGACGACGTTCGATAAAATGTCTCACTACGGATTGCCCCTGACGATATTTTTTCTGTTTTGTTTTGCGCTTGAAATATCCGGTTTGCGGGAGAAGCGGAAGCTGTTCAAGGTGTGGCTTCCGGCCTTTATGGCTGTTCCGGTGCTGGCGTCATGTTTGATGACGCTGATTGCGAATGATAAATATTCGCTGTATGTGCCGTTTTCCGCGTATACGACCGGTATGATTCTGCCTTTTTTACTGGTGGCGACGCTGGTGCTTTTGATGTATTGCGTATTTAAAAAACCGCGCCCGGATACGATCGGCGCTATGGTCGGCTTTCTGGCGATTCTTGCATCGAGTGCTCATGATCTGAGCCGTTTTCTTTCCGGCGACCTGCCGTTTGTCTGGCTGGTGCCTTACGGCTATATGGGTTTTGTTCTTTCTATTTTCTTTATTCTTGCGCTCGATCAGACTGCTGTGCTGAAGAAGATACAACGCCAGTCTGTGGTAATGGAAAAGCAGCATGAAACGCTTTCGAGTATTGTGAGCAACCTGATGCAGGTGTCTGAGGGGCTGGTGCATTCATCGAACAGTCTTTCCGGAACGACGGACGAAACGCTTGCGGTGGTGGAACATTACGGTATGGAAAACCGGGCGTGTCTGGCTGCGTTTTCTGAACAGGCGCAATCGGTTGAAGGGCAGATTGCGAAGATTTCGGAACAGATGTCGGCGACGGCTTCCCGGGTGCCGGATGCTGTTGCGCGGCAAACCCGTTCGGCAAAGGAAGTGACGGAATCGTTGCAGAAGCTGGGCAGGCAGGTTGTGGACAGTCTTTCGTCTGTGGAGCAGTCGAACGGTTTTATCCGAGATCTTGCTTCTGATGCCGCTTCGAGCCGGCGAGTTCTGGAAAGCTCCAGGGAAGCGCTTGCGCAGGTCGAGGCGACTTCTTTGCGGGTGAAGGCGGTGCTCTCTTCCATAGCCGAGCTGGCCGAAACGACGAATGTGCTTTCGATTAATGCTGCGATAGAGTCTGCCCGTTACGGTACTGTTGGGAAGGGCTTTGCAGTAATTGCGCAGGAAATCAGGAAGCTTGCGAATGAGTCCCAGGCAAGCGTGCAGGAGAGTTTCGGCGGCGTTGAGGAAATGAGTAGGGCGATTGCGGAGTCTATCAAGACGCATGATGCGGTACGCGAGGCTCTGGAGGAAATTATCAGAAAGTCGCACGAGGCTGCAAAACAGTCGGCTGCGATAACTGCGGTGGTGCACGATGAAGAAGCAGAGAGCCGGAATATGAGCGAGAGCGCAGACCGGATGATTCTGGAGACTGATGTGCTTGACCAGCTTTCGAAAAACGAGCGCGCGCTCAACGAGGAAGTGGAAAAAACCCTGCGTGAGATTTCGCAGAATTTCGGAAAGATTCGCGGGAGTCTTGAAAATCAGAGTGCGATGAAGGATACGCTTTTTGCGGCTGTTGAGCGGATGCGCGAGATTATGCGTGTGAATTCGGAAAATATTGAAAAGCTGAAGGCGAGTATCGGGCGGGCCCAGGAAGCAGAAGTCCTGTTAAAAAGCTGAGAGTTGCGCGCGTGGCGGGTTACCAGAACGCGCGTTATGTGCAGGTATGAGGGAACCGGGCGAAGAGTTTGTCGATGCCGAATATAATAAAGCCAAGTATAAGAAAGAAAATTGTGAAAAGGATGATGTTGACTGCGACTGCAGGAAAACCAAGCGCATCGGAGTCGATAAAAAAATAGGGGAATCGAGTGTTCCGTCCGGGAATCAGCCCGGAAATCTCTGCGCGGGCCAGAATATACAGGTAATAGGAAACTGGGATAATCGTCCAGAAAAACGGCTCTCTAGCCCTGAGCAGGCCTTTTTGCGCAAAAAACAGCCAATCTGCCAGGATCATCAGCGGAAGAACCAGATGCACAATCAAGTTCGCGATTTCCATGTCGTTTCCCGTCATTGAAAAACCGCTCCGGTCCAAAACCAGATTGTATACCAGCATGGTGACCGTGATCATTATAGTAACGGCACCGGCCGCCCGTTCGTACCGGATGCGTTTGCCGGCAATATCGGCGATAGCCAGTACGGTTGCATAGATAAGGCAGACAATATTGCTTTGCACCGTGTAATAGCAGAGCAGCCCCGGATTGAAACTGCCTGCAGCAATTCCGGTCAGTACTGCCAGCCCCCAGCTGCAGACTCCAATAGTTGCGATCCTCCATGCAAGGCGGAACAGACGGATAATAGTGTGTGTTTCAGGCATGCTGCGGTATTCCTCCGGCTACGAGTATACTGTACTCGAAATCCGGATGGATTACAATATTGGAGATTTTTGCGGTCTTTGTGGCGGCAGCTGCCAGGATCATGGCTGAAACAATAATACAGGCCCGGACAATCGGTTCGATGTCTGCAGTACAGTTTTTCATGTTCGGCGTGTATCCGGAGTGTTCGCGAGCAAGCCATTTTCGCGCTGCCGAATGTTTTCCGGAGTGCCGATCTGACGGATCCTGGTAAAGGGCACGAACCGTTTCGTCCCGGACGTTCGAAAGAAACTGGCGGTGCAGTTCGTCCTCGAAGGCAATGTGCTCAAGAATTCTGTTCCGTTCTGTATTATGCGCCGATGTAAAAAAGTCGGCAACATAATGCGTAACGATGCCAAGCTGTTCATTAAACTTTTTTTTGTTCCGGGAATGCAGGATTTTCCCGGAAAGCCGATCGATTTTTTTATATATGAATTTTTTTGAAATGTTCCAGAAATGAGGGTGAGTGACAAAGAGGGCTGTCATATCCGGTTTGATACAGCCTGCCACAAACTTTTTTTCATCGAACAGCTCGCCCCACCGTTCGCTTAGCAGAGGAGCCATTTGCCTTGCAAGAAACTCATGGGTACGCCAGTTCATGATTCTCTGTAGTTGAACAGCAGCATGCTGATGTCGTCGCGCTGCGGCATGTCGCGCTTAAAGTCGAAGAAGCGTTCGAGGATGCGGACTTTCGCCCGGATCGGATCGTTCGCCTTGCGTGCGCATTCATCAGTTATTATACCGATTTCATTAATATCGAAGGATTCTCCCTGCCGGTTTTCCTGTTCGATTATTCCGTCGCTGACAAGCAGAAATATCGTCCCCGGCATTACTCTGAGCGTTTTCGCTACAGGAAAAGGATCTTCGATCAGTCCGACCGGCACGTTGTCTGCCTGCTCGGAAAGCTGCTGCACACTGGAGCCTTCGATTACAAAGAAGAAGGAATGCCCCATGTCGCACCAGGTAAGTTCGCCGGATTCTTCATCGAACTTCATAAAAATGCCAGTCAGGTATTTTTTAAGCCGGAACGTATCCAGCATAATCCGGTTGAGCCTGATCACCGTATCTTCGATCGGCTGCGAAAAGTCTGCGTTGTACATAAAGCCCGCAAGCACTGCGGTGATGATGGCAGCGGAAATACCCTTGCCCGAGATGTCGCACAGGCAGAAAAACCACTTTCCGGGGCGATATTCCCTGACGTAGTAGTAATCTCCCCCGACGCCCTGAGCCATAACCGACGAGCAGGTGATGGAAAGCCGTTTGCCCTGGATATCAAGGCAGGGCGGAACGAGACGGCTTTGGATTGTGGCCCCAGTTTCCAGTTCCCGGGCGTGATCGTTCATGGTGTGCACAAGAATGTCCCGGGACGACACATGACCGCGAAAAATGCCGTCTGCGTCGACCAGCACATAATAACCGTCGGCTCCGGTTTCAAAATCACCTGCAAGTCGCTCTCTGACATCTTGTATGTAGTCGTCATAGCGAAAGGTAAATGCCGGCCGCATGATGTCCTCTACAAACTGCCGCTTGAGGAGGTCCCGTCCAAAGGGTTTTCCGAGTATTTCTACCAAATCGTTGGGAATGATCGTTCCCTGGACGACGCCGTCGGCATCGGTTACCGCAATGGCGTTTCTGACCGGCTCGTACAGTTCATCGAGCAGGGCGTATACCGGGGTGCCCTGAACGACGTGAGTAAAGGAACTTGCAATTTTGATTATCTTTTCGCCGTTAATCTGTGTCCGTTCTGCTGTTTTCAGCGTCATTCGTCGCCCTCCGTTTCCATCAGGTCGCCGCTAAACGTCTTTCCGACCGCAATCGTATTTCGGGCGGATGAAAAGACGACTCCTTCCGTCCAATACTCCACCGCGGCGAACAGTGCGTTGCCACCGTCGTACGCGTCGCTTTTTTTTGTTCGCCAGGAAACATAGTTCATCAATCCGATAAAATCCTCCTTGTCGAGGTATTCCTGCCGCTTGGCATTGAAAATATTCCATTTCTCCAGGTCCTTAAAGCCCGTGCCTTGATCCTGGACGATCAGCCGGGCTTCGCGCGCAGTAAAGTTGTACCAGACCTGAATCTCCTTTTCCGGATCGCATTTGTTGCCATGCTTGATCGCATTTTTAATTATTTCGCTCACCTGCTGTTCAAGAAGCAGCCGCTCGTCCGCATTCGGTCTGGACCGCTGAACCAGCATCAGCGTAAAGTAGCGTATTTGCTCGTAGTCGCTGCGGAATACCGTGTAATTAAGCCCGTTTTTAGATAAAAGCGGGTGTGCGTCATCGATTATCAGTTCCTTGCTCATGTACTGCTCCGTATACTATCTATTGCTTCCTGTCTTGTTCCGGTTACCGGAAGTATTGCTCCCATCTTGCTCAGGGCGAACAGCTGTTTTACCATTCCCGTTACACCGCACACCCTGAACGGCACCTTGCGGTGTCGAGTATCCGAATAGATCTGGAACAGCACGCCGATACCGCTGGAATCCATGTAGGTCGCTCCGGACAGATCGCACACGAATGCGAGCGACGGTTCTTTGGCAGCCATCGCGGTGTAGTTTCCGTGCAGATCCGGCGCCGCATACATGTCTACCTCTCCGGATACCGCACACACAAGAATCTTGTCCAGTGTCTGGAATGTTACATTCATTTCGCACCTCAATTCATTGAATTTTCAAAATCTGAACGGTCCGGTCGTCCGCATTCACGTTTTTCTGTTCCTTGTCTTTTGCGGATTCAAGCACCCGGATGCACAGTTCGTGCGCTGACAGATAATAGTTTTTCCTGATCGTCTCGCCGATTTCGGCGGCACCGAACAGGTCTCCGTTCCGTTTTCGCATACCGCTGATACCGTCGGTAAAGGCGCACACAATATCGCCCGGTTTGACAGAAATCACCGTGGCTTCGATCTTGATATCGCTTTTGATGCCTGCAGCGGGCCCGAAGGTAATTTCGCGCACGTCCATCGTATCGTGACTGAACACAAGTATCCCCGCATTGCCGCAGCCGGCGATCTCGGCTTTCCGGTCTTTCGGCGAATACTTGATCAGCGACACCGCGGCGTAGCATTCGTTTCTTCTTCGCACCATATCCGCGTTCAGCTTGGCAAGCATGCCCTTTGCATCGAGCGAAGTCTGCGACAGAATCGCAAACCAGGTGTCGATATAGATAATACCCGTCTGCCGTTCCGCATCTCCTGCCGTCAGGTCCGCAGTGTAAATGCACAAAGACTGGTCTATCCCCTTCTGTACCCCGGCAATATCGCTTCCCGTGCGGGCGGAATAGTCAGTTTCGAGCGCAAGATTGTCGAAGCCTTCAACGGTGCGTACGGTGGTGTTTTGCGTATGCAGCAGAAGGCGGTGCCGCTCGTCGTCTGTTATCGTCCGGATTCTCCTGTTCTGATGCCTGACTTTCTGAAGCGCCTGGGTCAGAAAATCGGTAAAGCGTTCGGTCGCCTCAATCTCGTCCTTTTGAAACTTGTCTCCTTTGCGCGCAAAAATCACATGGAAGGAGGGTTCCTTTTTGACGCAGACCGGAATGGAAATCCAGGATTGCCAGTACTTGTCGACAATCGTGCCGTCATTGTTCTTGACGAATTTCGGAGACGTATCGCATTCAGCCTGCTTCCATGCATCCTGCTGCGCCGCCGTTAACACCGGATGCTCTCCATTCTGGAGAATCGTCGGGATATTCGGCATGTCGCGATTTCGCTGAACAAGTGCGCATGCATCGCTTCCCGCAAAGACTCCAGCCGCCGCAAAGGCCGCCTCGGCGAAGGCTTCTCGTGTTACGGGCAGCTGCCGTGCTGTAGCCTGTTCGAACACCGTGATCGCACGGAGTGCCCGTTCATGGGTTAGTGTCGGTTTCATGGCCACATAATATTCCGCTCTTCGTTCAGAGCTTATGAGTGTTGTGTTAAAAAATGGTAACCGATTTTTCACGATTTGCTGATTCCTGATTAACCAGCGCAGTGGAAGATAGCGTCGGAGGATACGTATGCACATACATTTTGCAATAAATGGCGAAGGCCGTGGACATCTTGCGCGCGCAACAGCACTGGCGGAAATCCTGTCCAAGTGGCACAGAATATCGTTTTCCTGTCCTGCTCATTTTTCTCTGGAGCTGCGGACACGCTTTCCGGAGTCAAAAGTCCGTGAAATCCCCTGGTTCCGCTTCGTCCAGAATGGATTCGACATCGACTACGGCCGCACGATCGGGGTAAACGCACGGCTTTTTCTGGAAGCAAAAAAGCATCATCGAAGCATTGCCTCCGCCCTGGTTGCCCGCTATATGAGCGCCTGCGCAGACCGCACCGTTATCTGTTCCTTTTTCGACGGCGACGTAGGACCCATCGTCAGACGCGAACTCCGCGAACAAAAAACCGTCAATGGCGATTACTTCGTTGTATATCAGAAGGATCTTTACAGAGACGTCCTAACCCCCGTACTTCGAAAAATTGGACTTTCCAATTTCAAGATTTATCCTGATCCGGAAGCCGATTACGCCGCGGCTCTCGCCGGGTGTGCCGGTCTTGTCGCCCCTGCGGGGCATCAAAGCATTTCCGAAGCGCTCGCACTGGGGAAACCTTCGCTGGTAATTCCGGTTGGCGGACAGTACGAACAGGAGTTGAATGCCCGAAAACTCGTCGAATCCGGTTTTGGAGAAAGCTGCCACGTAGCGGATCTGGGTGTCCGGCTATCCGGTTTTATGGAGCGCGCTGGTGTCTATGCGCAGCGAATAGCCGAAGCACAGGCCGTTTCGGAAGGCAGCTGGAAGTGCCGCGACGAAACGTCGCGGGCTGCAGCCTTGGTTGAAGCGTTTGCCGTTGAAAGCCTTCAGCGTATCGAGTGGCGAACTCCAAAACCGGCATTCAGTTCGTATCCGCGGCCGGAATGGTCAGCGTAAAGATAGTCCCCTTGCCTTCGGTACTCGAAAACGAGACCGAACCGGCATGGGCAAGCGCGATATGTTTGACGATCGCCAAGCCGAGTCCGGTGCCCCCGGATTCTCTGGATCGTGCTTTGTCGACCCGATAGAAGCGTTCGAACATGCGCGGCTTGTCCCGTTCGGGAATGCCCCTACCGTGGTCGGTTACCGAAATGTATGCCATATTGTCGTTTGCTTTGGTACAAACCCCGAGGTATCTGCCGTCCGAACCGTATTTGAGGGCGTTGTCCATCAGGTTGAATACTGCCTGTTCGAGCAGCCCCCGGTGTGCGTTTACCGTAATGCCGGATTCTCCGGAGCGTTCAAAAGCGATGTGCCCTTCCTCGATTCTGGTTTTCAACCGTTCTGTGACCGACTCTATCACCGAATCAAGAGCAACTGCAGCCGTATCAAGGCCCCGGGTCTTTTCTTCCTCGACGCGGGCAAGGCTCAGCATGTCTTCAAGAATGCCTTCCATCCGGGTTGTTCCCTTGACCGCAATCTCCAGGAACCGTTTCCGGGACGCTTCGTCGACATCATCGACATCCTGCAGGGTTTCCAAGGCGCCACGGATTGCGGTGAGCGGGGTTTTGAGCTCGTGGGACACATTCGTCGTAAAGTCGCGTCTGACGGTTTCGAGTCGATTGAGCCGGGTCAGGTCGTTGATAACAAGCACCGCAGTACCGTTTCCGAGCCTCGCCGAAGCAAGCCGGAGCTGTCGGGGCGTTTCCCCGTACACACTGATCATGGTTTCGAGCGGTCCCGCACTGTTGACGGCAGCTTCGGCGAAGGTGCACAGTTCGGTATTGCGTGTTGCGGCTATCAGGTTTTTGCTGGAAGTATGGCCGCCGAACAGTGTGTCGAACGCCGGGTTTTTGGTAAGAATGGCCAATTTCCTGTCCACTACAGCGATAGCTTCGGTTATGCCGTTCAGAATAGCTTCCGCCCGCTTTTTTTCGTCGCCGAGCTCTTCAAGCTTTCTGTCCAGTTCTCCGGCCATGCCGTTCATAACACGGGCAAGATTCGCCAGTTCCCGTGGGCCTTCTTCGGGAATACGGTCGGACAGCTTGCCCGTGGAAAAAGATTCCGCTGCGCGGTGCAAGCGCAGCAGCGGACGGGTAATTCGGCGCGCAAGGAAAAAGGCAATAAGAGATAGAATAAGTGCAATCGATGTTCCTGCAAGCGCAATGTTCAAGGACAAACTCTGCTGGAGAGCTTTAATTTCACTGAAAGGCACCGAAGCGCGAATGATCGCAACCGGTGCTCCGTTTTTACCCTGAACCGGAACCGCTTCGTAGGCGGTGGGTATACCGGTTGAAACCGACGTGCGGATGTCCGATCCGAGTTCTCCGGCAAGGGCTTTGCGCACTTCGGCCCGGTCAAGATGAATGTCCATGCGGTCGGGCTGGGCTTGCGTGTCGGCAAGTACTTTTCCGTTCGGGTCGATCAGAGTGAGCCGTAC
>SHOL01000211.1 GCA_004294945.1 Treponema sp. | reverse complement strand
GGGCCGGCCTTGCGTGAACCCGTCACTGGCCACAGGATTTTTTTTCGTCCCCCGGGAGAAAAATAAAGGGCGCGGTCCGCGTTTTTTATTTTACGCATCTTGTCTTTGCAGCTTTGAAATCTCGTTTCGGGCAAAAGGAGTTTTTATGAGTGATCTTGCGTTAGTCGAAATTGAGCGCGTCGAAACTTACGAGCGCGATGAAAGCAGGTTTGAGCAAAAGGTGGCAAAGTCTTTGTACTGTCCGGAAGACTTGTTCTTGTATCCGCGAGTGATTGAAGATTGGGGTGCGACCACCTTCGACGTATCACAAACGGCTTGCCTACTTGGCATACAAACGCCCGTCCACATCTCGAGTGGACTTTATCACAAGTGGATTGCGAACGGCATCAAGAATCCGGTCAAGAACGTCGAAACGCTTTGTCACGCGTTTCTGTACGCGGTCGATTGTGACCTGAAAGATTCTTGCGTTCTTGATTTCACCGTTCCGGGTAACGGTACGCCGCCTTACAAGGCATCCGCGATGCTCCACGGGTTCAGGGTTAAGGTTATAAATCTGTCCTGGGAACCGTAAACAACAACGGCCGGGAATTAATCCCGGCCGTTTTGCTTAATCCTCATGATACTTGATCGACACGCAATCCCGTTTCTCTACCGAGACCGGGACGCCTTCGTGCATCCTGATATCGATCCCGAAAGAACCGAAGCGCTTTTCATTGAGCTGCGCGTCGATCCATGAAAGAACCTCGGCGCGGACCTGCTCGGGCGTCATCTGCATACAAGCTCCGCTTCCGCGCGTTCGACCTTGTCGAGCGTATTCTCGTTCAGGAAAAGCTCAACGTCGCTCCGCTTGAACAGGACTTTCCGCCCGACGACGACGCTCGGGATCTTCCCTTGTTTGCGCCAGCGGTACACGGTCAGCCGCTTGCAATGCATCAGCGTCATAAACTCGCGCATATCCATCATCCGGTTACAGTCTCCACTTTCGTCGATCAACCAGTGCCTCCTTGATCCGTCATGAATCAAAAAGTACCAGAGCATTTCATAGAACGGATGGTCTAGTTTTTCGACAAGTCAAGATGACTTGTCGAAAAACCTAAAAGAAGTGACGACTAACCTATACCGCATTTCCCAAGTTATCCGGGATGATACTCTTGAAAGTCTCCTCACTTGCCTGAGCGACTTCTGAAAGATCACTATCGAGCGCATGATCCGCGTAGCCGTCGAACACCGCGCGCGTCTTGTGACCGGTAACGAGCATGACCTTCCGGGCCTCGAGCCGGTCCGCCATCCGCGACGCGTAAAAATGCCGCCAGGAATGAAACACGATATTCCGCTCCTTCCAGTATGCGCGGGCTTCGCGTTTCTCATCATCCGTCGCGCCGGTACCCACGGAGAGCACGACAAGCATATCCTGCAAGGCATATAAACTCATTTGCTGATCCCAGGGCTCATCCTTCTTCGAGCACCAGAAAACGAAACCGTCAGCACCGTGAGGATTATCCTTCGCGAGTAGTCGAAGCGCATCGCGCACCTGCGGCATGATCGGCACACGCCGCGCCTCGTCCGTCTTCGTGCCTTTGAGTTTATCTTTCCGAGACCATGAATGATTGATCGACAAGAACGTCTCACCGATGTCGGAAGCCTTGAGAGCCAAGACCTCGCCGATCCGCAAGCCCGTCGTCATCGCGGTCAGATTCGAGAGCATCGCGCGGCGATCATCCCAATGAAGATCGAAAAGCCGCTTCGCTTCGTTCGGAGAGAGTACTCCACGTTTCTTCGTTTTGTTGGAATACCCGGTCAAGCCTTGCGTCGGATCGACCCCCACCAAGTCATTGACAAACGCCCATTTGAGAGCCGTCGTCCCGACCGTCATGATTCGATTCAATGTAACCGGATTGAGGCCGGGGTTATCCGTCGCAAGATGCACCGAGAATGCCTTCACGTCATGTCGCGTGATTTCACCAAGACGCTTTCCCTTGAAATACGGAATCCAATATTTCTCAGCGCGACCTAAACTTTGCTTCATGTGAGTCTTGCCCATCCGGAGACCGTGCGCGTGCTTTTCCCTCACGTAGGGCGAAACATCAAAGTCCCAGAAACGAGACATGAACGAGTCGAAGTGCTCGGCTCCCCCGGCGTCCTTGAGAACGACCGAGGACACCAATCCCTTCTCCGTTAATACCGTCCCGATCTTGGAAACATCAGATGAATTGAGATTTGATTTCTTGATGATAGTTAAAATAGAGTCGAGAGATAACAGGTCTGGCAGGTTCTTTGATGTTGAATCGCAGGCTTGAGGAATACCATGCTCAAGCCAACTGACCACAACGGCGACCGCTTCATCGCGAAGCGTCTGATGAGTCGATTTTCCCGTTAAGCGTCTGCCGGTTTCAGGATTCCCCAGCTGCGCATACCAGTACTTACCCCGTCGATACAAATAAAAACGGCGCATCTTGTACCTCCATAAGGGCAAGTTGCTTACACAACTTGCTTACAGTTTTGGTTAAGACACGCCCGTTTTCGGGTAGTGTGAAAAAAAAGTCCTTACAACGTAAGGTTTTAATTTAGGCGCCGATCAGAATCGAACTGATGAATAAAGGTTTTGCAGACCTGCCCCTTACCACTTGGGTACGGCGCCAAAATTGCGTAGCAATTGAACAGAATATATCAAAAAGCGGGAGCTTTGGCAAGCAGTTGGACGGATTCCGTAGCATATTCGGGTAAAGTGCGGTAGGATGCTGGTATGTATACCGCCGAACCGGTGATATCCGGTACCAATAAAAACGGAGAAGCGTTTTATACGCTTATGTGGTCGCCGCTTACCAAAGCGGACAAGTATGAGGTGACGCTGAAGGTTCCAGCAATTTCTGGGGTATACGAGCTGTACCGGATGGATGACCATAAGTCGCTCAACCTGTTGTCGGTGACGCATGCCTGGTATGGGGGCTTGCGCAGCCAGATCAGGGCGGCGATCGACCCCGATGCGACGAGCGACCCGGTAAAAAAGGCCGAGCTTGAGGATGCGGAGCTGTATTTCCGTTATTCAGCGTCGAATTCGCTGCCGGACATTCTGGACGTGTTATGGTTTCTGCACGAGTCGTACTTTGCAGGCGACGTGCGCGTCAGCCATTCGTGCCGGTACCGGAAGATTCATCTAAACGAGAAATCGCCGGATAATTTTTTCTGGCTTGACTGAACGGCTGTCCGGTCTTTACATTTACAGGTATGGAAAAGATATACGATGTGATTATCATCGGCGGCGGGACGGCAGGTCTCGCGGCTGCGCAATATGCCGGAAGGTCGAACCTTACGACCCTTGTAATAGAAGAAAAAAGCGAGGGCGGGCAGGCGGTGCTTATCGACCGGCTGGAAAACTATCCCGGAATCCTGGAACCGGTGAACGGCTGGGATTTTGCCAATACGATGAAAAAGCAGGCCGAAGCCTTCGGCGCGGAGTTTATGTACGCAAAAGTCACCGGACTCGGGCGTAAGGGAGACACCTTCCATATTCCGCTGGAAGCGGGAGAGGGCGCAGAACCTGAGACGCTGCAGGCGCGTACGGTTATTCTTGCGACCGGGGCGGATCACCGCACGCTCGGTGTGCCCGGAGAAGCCGAATACTACGGCAGGGGCGTGTCCTATTGC
>SHOL01000025.1 GCA_004294945.1 Treponema sp. | reverse complement strand
CACCGCTCCTGCACCGCCGCACCGCCGCACCGCTCCTGCACCGCCGCACCGCCCGTGCACCGCCTTCAAAGACAGTTCACACCGTCACCGATTTTTTCAGAAAACTCCCGATCCCGTACATCCGTATCCAGTAAATAAAGTAAATCAGCGCCAGAATCACCGCCACCGAAATCGGGAAAAAAAGAATTGCCTTTCCTGTCAGCTGGTACAGCAATGCGCTCAAAAGACAGCCCGAAAAATATCCGGCAACAAGCAACGCCTGAAGTTTGATTTTCTTGCGCATTACCTGCATTCCGGCCCACCTGTTTCCCAGCTGCAGCCCAAGATCGGTAAAAAGACCGGTCACATGGGTCGTGCGCACAACCGCCCCGGAATACGTCGTCGCCATCGCATTTTGCAAACCGCACGAAAACGAAACCAGAACCTGGCCGACAAGCGGGTGCGTGTCAAAAATAATCCAGGTTACCAGTAACAGCACCGCTTCGGTGCACAGAGAAATACCGTATCGCCTGCCAAGCCGCAAATTGGAATCACGGACTACAAAACCGCTGACAGCCGCACCGGCAAAGAAAAAAAACAACAACAGAAAAAAATGAACAGTACCCGCCACATCTCCGTGCGCAACCGCAAGAGCAAGATTTGTCGTAGTGCCGGTAACATGCGTCACCGGCTGACCAACAGGACCAATCATCATAAACGCATTCAAACAGCCCGCGGCGCAGGCCAGAAAAAACGCCGCAGCACCGACCCAGGCCGGCAATTTGGAAACCATTCGTACCCTCCCAACAGACAATTATAGAAAAACGTGAACTTCTTACAAAAAGAGCCTCATTTTCTTAAAATTGCCTGCTTACCCCCCAAGCGGCAGCTTTGCAAGGTCCGGGCACACAAACACCATGCGGTCAATGCGAATCACCGGAGTCTTCAGCAACCCCGGGTGATCGAGAATCGCCTCTGCCGCATCGTACTCCTTCCACTGGAAGCCCTGTTCAACCCAGGTCTTGCCCCCATCATCCACAAGATCCTGCGCCTTTATAGCGCCCGTGCACAAGTTTTTGAGCTCGCCTTCGGTCAACGGCTTGTCCCCAAGATTCCGAAACTGGACGGGGATCCTGCGCTCCTGAAAAAAACGGCGCGCCTTGCGGGTTTCAGGACATTTTTCGGTACCAAAAATAATAATATTCATCGTACATTCCTTTTTTTTGAAGAAACTTTTCTATTGATCGGGGCGGATCGCACGGACTTCGGGATTGCTTCGGCTTCAGGCCGTTCCAACCGGGTCCGCGGTCCTATTCCCCAGCCGCTGTCGCGGCATTCGGGTTCCGAGATAATCACCAGTTCGCCGCGAACCAGAAATTCAAAGAACGTCCGTTCGGCTTCGGGGCTTCCTGCCGGGACAGACAGGGGAAAGCGGCCTTTTTCGCCGCACACCAGGCGCCTGAGCCTGCCCCCCTTGTTGAGCATCGGCTCGGACACCACACGGCACGGGTACGGTGCATCAAGTCCGGCAGCAACGCCGCCGGTGTGTGTGGCGCCAGGGTGTGTGGCGCCGAGATGTTCGCTGCCGGGACTTTGCGAAGAATCCAGTGACCGGGGCGGCTGCAGGAAAAACCAGGTCATTTTCAGGGTATCCTTGGAAATTCCCAGGGATTCTGCTATGCGCGAAACGGTAGCGTTCGTCTCCCACAAGACATCGGTATGGCAGGTTTGCGATTCTCCGGCGTCGAGCGCCGGACACGCCAAAGCGGATCGGCCGACGCAGGGTGCGAGCACCCGCCAGCCGCGCGACACCAGCATATTGCGGACGGCAAGAAGATCCCTGCTTGTGGATAAAAGCGCAGGCTCGATCACCAGTATCACGCCACCCGAACCGGATGCCGTGTGCGCGGGAGAAAGGGCTCCAGCCCATCGCTCCAAAACCGAAACTCGCCGTTCGACCCGGTCCGCAGCACCCGGCGCAATTTCATTGAGCGAATGGCCAAAACTGATGCAATCGGCTTTTCCCCACATCGGTATCAGCGCGGGGTCAGGATCGGCAATATCCATGCAGACCGTTTCGATCGACAGCGTCGAACACGGAGGCGGCGCAGGCCGTTCAAGCGGAACCGTCCATTCAGGAATAATCCTGCGGGCAAGATCGAGTGCCATGCTGCTTGAATCGGCAAGCACCAGAGAGTCGCAGCCTGCGGCGGCAAATGCGGCGGCGACCGGGCCGGGACCGGAACCGGCATCGATAACCGTGCGGAACCTTCCGAATCCAGCTTCGACCAGAGCGGGCGCGGAAACACGGAGGGCATGCAAGGCCTGCGCATGGGATACCGGCCAGTAGTATTCAAGATACGCGCGAAGAAGCGCAGGGTTTTCCATATACGAAGCGCCGGCAAGAACACGGTCTCCGGTAAGGCCTGCCTGTAGAGCCGCGACGCCGGCAGCCGCTGCGGGCTTTCGGGATGATGCACTCACAAGGAAAATTCCTGTATATCGCGAATCCTGGCCATGGCATCGGCATACCCGCTGCGATGCAGGGAATCAAGCTTGCGCGGGTCGCGTTCAAGGCGGTCGAGCCCTACCTGCGGCTGCGGACGGATGACGATTGCGCTCCCTGAAGCGTCCAGCGCATCGACGTGATCGAGCACCTCGTTGTACCGTTCGTTTCTGGATTCCAGCGTGCGTACAAACGCAGGATACCTTGAATAAGCGGCCCGGGACAACCATGCGTGCGTTGCTGCCTTTTTTCGGTACCCGGCAGGTTGTGTCAGTACGACGACCGTTTTGGGAAAACCCAATTCGGCCATTTTTCGTACGGGGATCGAGTCTCCAATTCCGCCATCAAGATACGGTTTCCCGCCGATCAGGACGGGTTTCGATACAAAGGGAAGCGAACACGAAGCCATGGCTGCAGATAGGACTTCGTCAGGGGTCGACGGCTCGAGGTAATCGGCTTTTCCGGTTTCAAGACAGGTAACAGTTACAAGATACCGGTGTTCATGGGAGAAAAAAGTGTTGAAATCGAAAAGATCATATTCATAGGGAATTTTGCGGAACAGGAGGTCCATGCCGAAAAGAGAGCCTTCCTTCAGAAGACAGCGAAGCCCCATGTAGTCGGACCGGCAGCAGTAGTCGATATTGACTCGCCGCGCACGTCCCTTCTGGCGGGAAAGATACGAAAGCGCATGGCTTGCACCTGCGGAAACTCCCACAACCGTATGAAAATGCACGCCGCTGTCCAGAAAGGCGTCGAGCACGCCGGTTGTATACAGTCCGCGCATGCCGCCCCCTTCGAGCACCAGAGCGGCTCCGCGCAGCAGGCCGTCTGGGCGCCCCGTTCCGGACTGGATCGCTCCGGGTTGGTTCGGTCCGGGTTGGTTCGCTCCGGGTTGGTTCGCTCCGGGTTGGATCGGTCCGGGCTGCGCGGGGCCGGGTGTGCCGGCAGGATTGTCTTGCAGTGTGTGCATCCTGTTATTCCTCCTCCGATTCAAACTGGCTCTGATACAGTTGTGAATAAAAGCCGCCGGCTGCGAGCAGTTCGCCGTGTGTTCCCTGCTCGATAATGTCGCCTTCATTCATCACCAGAATCACATCGGCGTTACGGATTGTCGAAAGCCGGTGCGCAATTACAAAGCTGGTTCTTCCGTGCATCAGGGAATCCATTGCCTTTTGGATAAGCACCTCGGTAAGCGTATCGACGGAGCTGGTTGCCTCGTCCAGGATGAGAATGCGGGGATTCGCCAGAAACGCGCGCGCAATAGTTAGAAGCTGCTTCTGGCCGCGGGAAATGTTGGAAGCTTCCTCGTTCAGAACAAACTCATAGCCGCCCGGAAGCGTATGAATAAAGTGCTCGGCTTGGGCTGAGCGGGCGGCGGCATACACCTGTTCATCGGTTGCGGCAAGATTGCCGTAGCGAATGTTCTCCAGAATCGACGCATTGTAGAGCCAGGTATCCTGAAGCACCATACCGAACGACTCCCGGACAGTTTCGCGGGGAAGCGTTTCGACAGGGACCCCGTCAATAAGAATCGAACCGGATTCAAGATCGTAAAAACGCATCAGCAGCTTGACGATCGTCGTCTTGCCGGCGCCGGTCGGACCGACAATTGCCGCCTTCTGTCCCGGGGCGATGGTGACGGAAAAATCATTGATGACGATTGTATCGGGGACGTAGCCGAAGCGGACATGATCGAATACGACTTCGCCGCGCACCGCCCCGGCCGTACCAGTAATGCCGGCTGGCTTCACGATCGATGTTTCTTCAGCTTCCGCGAGAAGGGCGAATATGCGCTCGCTCGCAGCAGCCATGGACTGCAGAATGTTCGATGTATTGGCAATCTGGGTTACCGGCTGGTTGAACTGCCTGACATACTGGATAAAAGCCTGAATATTGCCAACGGCAAGGCTTCCCTTCACTGCAAGGTATCCGCCAAGTATGCAGACGGCCACATAGCCGAGGTTACCGATAAAGCCCATAACCGGCATCATAAGACCGGAAAGAAACTGCGATTTCCACCCTGCCGCGTAGAGTTCGGTGTTTATCCGGTCGAACTCTGCCAGGGCGGCCTTTTCTCCATTGAACGCCTTGGTTACCAGATGGCTTCCGTACAGTTCTTCGATATGTCCGTTGATTTGAGCCAAACCCGTCTGTTGGGAACGGAAGAAAGGCTGCGATTTTCCGACTATAAACGCGACAAAAACGAACGAAAGCGGAATTACCGCAAGCGCAACCAGGGTCATCTGCAGGCTGATAACCAGCATCATGACGAGTATACCCGCGAGTGTTGTAAAGGAGGTAATTATCTGCGCAAGACTTTGCGAAAGGCTCTGGGTGACCGTATCGACGTCATTGGTGATATGGGAAAGAACCTCGCCGTAGGTGTGCGTATCGAAGTACCTGAAGGGCAGCTTGTGGAGCTTGGCATCGATATCCCTTCTGAGAGAGGCTGATACGCTCATCGCGATGCCGGACATGACAAAGCCCTGCACCCAGGCGAATACCGCACTTGCAAGATAGAGGACGCCGAGAACTGCGACAATCTGCGCGATTGCAGAAAAATCGATCCCCCCCGTACCTGCGGCAAGCGCGAGCACGCCTTCGTACACAAGGGTTGTCGCTTTTCCCAGTATCATCGGGCCTGCGATGGAGAATACAGTCGAAAGAACGGCACAGAACAGCACAAGAACGAGCAGCGGAATGTGCGGCTGCAGGTATAATAGAAGAGAACGAATACTTCCCTTAAAATCCTTGGCTTTTTCGCCTTTTATCATTCCGGCCATGTGGCCGCCAGCCATAGGACCACGCCCGCGGCCGGGACCAGGTCCGCGATTCGCCGGAGAACCGGAAGACTGCGCCGAATGAGTATTCTGCGATGCATGAGTGTTCCGGGATTCCCGGGTCGGTGTTTTTTGTGTGCTCATTCCGATACCTCCATAGCCAGCTGCGAGGAAGCGATTTCGCGGTACAAGCCGCATGTTTCCAGCAGTTCGTCGTGCGTTCCGCTTCCGACGATGCGGCCGTTATCCAGAACCAGTATCGAATCAGCATGCATGATGGTGTGAATGCGCTGGGAAACCACGATAACCGTCGCGTGTTCGGTGACAGGATCGAGCGCGGTTCTGAGCTTTGCATCGGTGGCGGCATCGAGCGCCGAAAAACTGTCGTCGAAAATATACACGGACGGTTTTTTAACCACCGCACGCGCAATCGAGAGCCGCTGTTTTTGGCCTCCGGAAAAATTCGCCCCGCCTTCCGAGACTGGCGAAGCGTAACCTTCTTCCATCTTTTCGATAAACCCGGCGGCCTGTGCAATTCGTGCGGCATCTGCGGTTTCCCGGTCGGAAGCGTCCGGTTTTCCGGCGCGAATATTGTCCGCAACCGTACCGGTTCTGAGCACTGCTTTTTGGGGTACAAAGCCGATTGCCTGACGAAGCTCTTTTTGCGCAAGTTCACGCACATCGACGCCGCTTACCAGAATCGATCCGGATGTCACGTCATAAAACCGGGGGACCAGATGGACAAGAGTCGACTTTCCGCAGCCGGTCGGACCGATCAGCGCGGTAGTCGTACCGGGACGCGCGGTAAAGGATATATCCGAAAGAACATCCTCGTCGGCACCCGGATACCGGAACGACACCGAGCGAAACTCCACAACACCGGCCAGGTCTTTCCGCATTTCGCGGGGAGCGGCCGGATCGCGAATCGAAGAAGAGGTGTCGATGACTTCGGCGATGCGGTCCGCAGAAACAGCGGATCGGGGAATCATGATAAACATGACGGAGAGCATAAGAAACGACATAATCGCATGCATCGCATACTGGAGATAGGCCATCATATCGCCAACCTGCATGGCCGAGGCGGCAATGTGCTGTGCCCCGATCCAGATTATCAGCAATCCGACACCGTTCATCACCAGCGTCATGGTTGGCATCATGATGGTCATTACCCGGTTGACGAACAGATTGACAGCAGTCAGATCGTTGTTCGCTTTGGCAAAGCGTTCCGTTTCGAACTGCTCGGTCCGGAACGCCCGGATTACCATGAGGCCTGAAAGATGTTCGCGGGAAACCAGATTCAGCCGGTCGACGAGTTTTTGGACAATCCGGAATTTGGGCATGGCAATGCGAAAGACGCCTGCAATTAACACTATCACTGCAAAAACAGCGATTACAAGAATCCAGCTCATCGACGCACCGGTTCTGACTGCCATGACGATACTTCCGATCCCCATTACCGGCGCAAAAAACAACATTCGCATCCCCATGAGCACTAAGTGCTGCAGCTGCGTAACGTCATTCGTTGTTCGGGTTATCAGCGATGCGGTTGAAAAGCGGTCGAATTCCGCACTTGAAAAATCTTCAACAGAGGCAAACACAGCGCGGCGGATATCGCGGGTAACACCTGCAGCGACCCTGGACGAGCAAAAACCGACAATGCCTGCAGCAAGGACGCCTCCGAAAGCTACAACAAGCATCCTGCCTCCGGTTGCCAGAATTACAGCGCGGTTCCCGTTGCGAATGCCGCTGTCGACAATGTCGGCCATCAATGCGGGAAGATAGAGCTCGGAGAAGGCCTGTACAAAAAGAAAAACTACCGACAGAAGTACGAGAAGCGCATACGGTTTGAGAAAGCGGGCGAGTTTCAGCATACATACCTCGAAGTGATCCGGCTGATGGCCGGGTAAAGAAACTGGTTTCGGCAGGGACTGCCCGTCGTGATTATGTTCATGCTATAGTGGACTCATGGATACGACAGAAGAACGGTTCGCCCGGCTTGAAACAAAGCTGGTATATCTTGAAGATTTTCTGGAAAAATTGCAACTCGTCACGGTTGAGCATACAGAGACCATTACGCGATTGAAAGCCGAAAATCAGGGGCTCAGACAAAAGCTGGGAGAAATTTCAGACGCAGTTCAGGATATTCCGAACGTCCGTCCACCGCATTATTAAAAAGCGCCTCAGCCTGGCTCTGTACCGGAAATTTGTATGCCGCGGAAAAATCGAAGTGCGCCCCGGCTTGATCTTGCTCCGAGGGGCTCCGAGAGAGTCGAGTGCGCCCCGCGAGCGGCGTGCTGCCTCAAGGATTAAATTTTCTTTACAAAGCAGTCCTTGACCCCCGGTTGTATCGGGAGTATTGTGTAAGAGACAGCAGAATATTGGAGATTTTGTATGAACAAAATACTGGTAGTCGAAGATGACGACTCCGTTTCCGAACTTGTGTCTTCGGTTTTGCGTGAGTCTGGATACGAGGTGCTGGTCGCCTCGAGCGCCGAAGAGGCGAAAAAGCGCATTTCCACAGAACGTCCGATGCTTGCAATCGTTGATATAATTTTGCCCGGCCAGGGCGGTATGGATCTTATTCTTGAGCTCCATTCCACCAGTCCGACGCTGGGAATTATTCTGACCTCCGGAAAAATCGATATGAACAAGTCGACGTTCAAGGTGCTTGCGCATCAGTTCGGGGTGCTTTCGATTCTTCCGAAACCGTTCACTATCGAAGAGTTGCTCGCGACGGTTACGGAAGCAATCGGGAAGATAGCTCCCGGAGCTATTTGAACATTCCCTGGATTTCTTTTTTGTACAGGTCATCCAGCTTGTAGCGCATTATTTCCTGCTTTGCGGACAGTTCAACACCGGTTTCGAAGGGTTTTTCCAACAGCTCAAAGCGGTTAATCCGTTCGAAGAGCTTGAAACCGTTTTTCTGGTTTACCAGCGACGCGATTTCGCTTTCCACAAGTTTGCGTATCTGCTGATTCGCAAGCAGTTGGGCAAATTCACTGAATTCAATGTCGTTTTCCTTGGCAAAAGCGATTATTTCGTCGCGGCTGACTACAATGAGCGCGCCCAGATACCGCTGATCCTGGCCAAGCACAACCGACTGGGCGATGTAGCGGGACTCATTCAGCTTCATTTCTATCGGAGCCGGTTCGATGTTTTCGCCGCCACGGAGAACAATGGTGTCTTTTTTGCGGCCTCGAAGGATAATTTCGCCGGAAATCGTTTTGAGGCCAAGATCTCCGGTGTCGAACCAGCCGTCCGGAGACAGGACTTTTGCAGTAAGTTCGGGTTTGTTGTAATACCCTTTCATGACGTTTTCGCCGCGGATCATGACGGTGCCTTT
Organism: Treponema sp.; assembly: GCA_004294945.1. Classification (GTDB taxonomy): domain Bacteria; phylum Spirochaetota; class Spirochaetia; order Treponematales; family Treponemataceae; genus Teretinema. The sequence goes on along the minus strand of SHOL01000025.1, from coordinate 11,833 downwards.
TACGCCCGGAGGGAGCTCTGCCCCGGTTTCGTCGACAATCTTGACTTCGCAGCAGCCGAGCGGCTTGCCGATTGTGCCGAATACGGGCTTCTTATGCGGGCGGACTGCGACGACAGGGGCGGTTTCCGTGAGGCCATAACCTTCCAGAACGCAGATGCCGACAGCCCAGAAAAAATCGTCGATGTTCGGGGGAAGAGCGCCGCCACCGGAAACGCCGTGCCGGAAGGAATTACCGAGTTTTGCCCGTATTTTCTTGAATACAAGGACGCCGCCGAGGGCTCTGAGCGGAAAAAGCAGGAGCCAGGGAAGGGTGCACAGCACCAGGTCGAAAACGCGCTGGCCGGTCCTGAAACGGGGATTGCGGCCCAGTACCCGGCGCTCCAGACGGCAATCGAGTATGGATACATTCACGAAGAAATTGAAGAGTATCCAGGATACGCCGCCGGTTTTTCGCATTAGACGATAGATGCCGTCATACACGGACTCCCAAATGCGGGGAACCGAGGGCATGAGCTGGGGATTCATCTTTGCGAGGTCTGCCAACAGTATGCTGCCGACGGGTTTGGAGTACACGATCGCCGCAGCCCGGTACAGGATGACGTATTCGCACAGGCGTTCGAAGGAATGCCAGACGGGAAGCACGCACAGGGCTTTTTCGCCCGGAAAAAGGGTGATGCGTTCAGGGAGATATTCCAGCTGGCAGAGGAAGTTGCGGTGGCACAGCATGACGCCTTTGGGCTCGCCGGTTGTTCCGGACGTAAAAATGACTGTGGCGATGTCGTCCCCGCTACCTTTTTCAATTTCCGTTTCGATTTCGGACTGTCGTGAAGAGTTCCCGTTTCGGCCCAGATCGAGAATGTCCGTGTAGGAATATGCGGTAAACCCGGATTCCTGGAGGGTTTTCCGGAATGATTCGGCCGGAGGATCGAGGAAGACAAGGTTTTTCAGCTCCGGCAGGGATTGTCTGTTGTCGAGGATTTTTTGCACTTGGGTTTCATTTTCCAGGATTGCAGTGCGACAGCCGGCAAACGAAAGTATGTAGGAAATCTCGCGCGCATTCGCGTCGCAGCCGCGGGGCACGTCCGCACCGCCGATCGCCATGATTGCCATGCTGCAGTGCTGCCATTCGGCCCGATTGTCGGAAATGAGACCGATGCGGGAGCCGCGCGTTTCGCCGATTGCCAGAAGACCAGAGGCAAAATCGAGTACCAGATGGTAATACGACCGGTACGAAAGGGGTTCAAAAACGCCTGCGCTGTTTTTTGAATACTGAGCCGGATTATCCGGATACTCCGAAGCGATTCGCTTCAGCATTTTTGGCAATGTATGATCCATACTTTACAAACTATCACGCAATGTCATTCTGTGCAAGTTTCCGCACCTCTGCGATGAGGCAGCCGGCAGCAGAGGAGAGCTTCTTCTGTTTTAATTGGCAACCGGTTGCCTTTTTTATTGACAACGTATACAAATACAATCATACTTTGCAGACACACAACAATTTCTACGCTTCCACACAGAATCGAGTACCAAGGAGTAGCTTATGAGAGGTCTTAGCATACAGGATATCCAAAAGAATGCAGGCAAACAGGTTTCCGGCGGTTTTACCGATTTTCTTGGAGAACGGTACTATAAAATATCCAATGTCGACGCAATGACCCCCTTTTTTATGACTATCGTCAGTTCTTCCGACATCTGGAATTATGTATGGTCGAACGGCGGCCTTACTGCAGGAAGGATTAACAGCGATCATGCGTTGTTTCCGTACTACACTGCCGACAAGGTGTCGGACGGGAGAAGCTACACCGGACCCTGCACGGCGATAAAGGTCCGGGATGAACACACGGTGTGGCTGTGGGAGCCGTTTTCGGATGCCGAAGAAGGCCTCTGGAAGTATGAACGGAATATCTACAAGAACACCAGCGGGAGCAAGGTGTATTTTGAAGAAATTAATCACGATCTCGCTCTGGTTTTCCAGTACGGCTGGATGTCTTCGGACCGATTCGGCCTTGTGCGTCACTGCAGGATTCTTAACAGGTCGGGAAAACCGGTCAGCCTTGAGATTCTCGACGGTTGCAGGAATATTTTACCCGCATGCGTTTCGGCAGATTTCCAGAATTCGAATTCGGTGTTGCTCGACGCCTACAAAAAAACCGATCTGGAAACAGAACACAATATCGCTCTGTTTTCGGTATCATCGATTGTTACGGACAAGGCAGAACCGAACGAAGGGCTGCTTGCAAATATCGGCTGGTTCAGCAATGAAGGGAAGGTGTACCTTTCTCCGGACACCCCTACCGCTTTCAGGTCCGGCAGGCCGCTTCCGGCGGATACAGTGGTAAAGGGACAGCGTCCCGCATTCTTTCTTTTTAAGGAAGCTCGTCTGGACCAGTCCCCAAGCGGCGCTGAAGCTGACTGGTATCAGGTGTTCGATACATCGCTTGATGTGTCGCAGATTGTGTCTCTGGGAAAAATTCTCGATAACCGGGCCGCTGCTACAAAGGCGCTGGAAGAAGATGTTGCTGCAGGGGTAAGCGCACTTGAACGCTATATTGCGCTTGCAGACGGTTTGCAGGAAACGGCAGACCTGGAAATGTGCGTGCATCATGAAGCCAACGTCCTTTTTAATGTGATGCGCGGCGGTGTCTTTGCCGACAACACGAGAATTTCGATTTCGGACTTTGTTGCCTCGAACCGCGAAAGAAATACGGCGGAAGCCGCCGGTCTGGAACAGCTCGTCTGTGGGCTTGGACCGGAAGCTGAATATGCGCAGATCGAAGAACTGGTCCGAAAAAACGGCAATCCGCAGCAGATGCGGCTGTTCCTTGAGTATCTGCCGCTGACCTTTTCCCGGCGGCATGGGGATCCAAGCCGGCCCTGGAACCGGTTCTCGATCGAACTGAAAGACAAGAACGGAAACAGAAAATTAAACTACCAGGGAAACTGGCGGGATATTTTCCAGAACTGGGAAGCGCTTGCCCTCTCCTACCCGATGTACATCGACAACTTTATTGCCAAATTTCTGAATGCGACCACCTGCGACGGGTTTAATCCGTATCGTATTACCAGAAGCGGTATCGATTGGGAAGTTGTAGAACCCGACAATCCCTGGTCGAATATCGGATATTGGGGAGATCATCAGGTTATTTATCTGGCGAAGCTTTTGGAGGTTCAGTATCATTTTAACCGGGAACAGCTTGAGAAGAACCTTTCGCAACCCTGCTATTCCACGGGAAATGTTCCGTACCGGCTGAAAAAGTATACCGAAATGCTCGCGAATCCGCGTTCGACGATCATTTTCGATCACAAGCTGCATGCCACAATCGAAGCAGAAACTGAACGCTACGGCACCGATGCAAAACTGATCAGGGCGGCAGACGGATCGGTCGCGCTTACAACAATGACCGACAAGATACTGGCTATCATACTGGCAAAAATGGCAAGCTATGTGCCCTTGGGCGGAATCTGGCTGAATACGCAGCGACCGGAATGGAATGATGCAAACAATGCGCTCGCCGGATACGGGCTTTCCATGGTAACTCTCTATTATCTGCGCAGGTTCCTGGTGTTCCTGGTCAGGATATATACCGATGCCCAGGCAGGTCCTTTTGCCGTAACAGGCGATACTGCAGATTTTTTCAGGGCAATGAGTTCGTTGTTCGCCGAACAAAAACCGGAAACGATCGCATCCCCCGCACAGCGCCGATCCTTTATGGACAAAACCGGTTCGCTCTTTGAAACATGGCGGGAGACGCTGTACAGACAGGGCTACGCTTCGGGAACCAGCACGCTTTCTGCAGACGAACTGATCCGGGGATTTTCGGCATTCCTGTCTCACATTGAAGCGGCTATCCGCGCTAACGAACGGAGCGACGGACTGTATCACTCGTACAACACCATGAACGTACGGCAGGACGAGGGTATTGACGTTGAATACCTTCCCGAAATGCTGGAAGGCCAGGTTGCGGTACTGTCTTCCGGATACCTTACGCCGGAAGCAGCATTGTCCTTGTGCAGAACACTGAAAACCAGCGCACTGTTCCGCGAAGACCAGTACTCCTACATTCTGTACCCGGAAAAGGAACTCCCGCACTTCTGCGACAAAAACAATGCGTCGGAAGCTGAAATCCGGTCAATTCCATTCCTTTCCAGGTGCGTCGACTCGGGAGACTGCACGATCGGCAAACTCGATGCCAACCGGGTGTTTCATTTCAATCCACAGTTCAGAAATGCGCTTGTAATGGAGAGCGTGCTCCAAAAAGCTGGACAGAAAGAAAATGCGAAAGAAAGCGAGCTTCAGGCAGTCAGGGACTTGTACGAAAAAACGTTTAACCACCGGAGCTTTACGGGCAGGTCGGGAACTTTCTATGCGTACGAAGGATTGGGAAGTATTTACTGGCACATGGTTGCCAAACTGATGCTTGCAGTCCAGGAGAACTGTCTTGCTGCAAAAGATCCGTCAACCCGCAAAGCCTTGACAGAAGTGTACTACGACGTGCGGGCCGGAATCGGCTTTAATAAAGCTCCCGAGGTATACGGAGCGTTCCCGACCGATCCGTATTCCCATACGCCGGCAGGACAGGGCGCAAAACAGCCGGGAATGACCGGGCAGGTTAAGGAAGAAATTCTTACCCGTTGGACAGAACTGGGCATCAGGGTAGAAGACGGAATTCTGTCGCTCGATCCGGAATTCCTCGGTATCCCGGAAATACGGGAAGACGGTACGCTCCGCTTCTCCTGGTGCAATACGTTGTTTGTCTATCGGCTGGAAAATGCTGATGCCAACACGGCTTCGAAACCCGACTGGTCGAAGCGCGACTGGTCGAAGCGTCTGAACGTCACCGGGCTGACGGTAACGAAATCCTCAGGCGAAACTGCCGAACACGAAGGCAACAGGCTCACCAGAGAGGATTCCGCAGCCGTGTTCAGCCGATCCGGTACGATTACAGAGATAGAAGCCCGAATCCGTTTATTATAAGCGCCTGTGCTGCCAGATACGTAATCCAGGGTATCTGGAATTCATTCGGGGGATGATACCCGTGCAGGGTTGTCATCCCCAGCCGGGCGTCTGAAACCAGATACAGCACAGCACCCGATGCAATCAGCAGCCAGGGTCCGCGGATGAAGAGAGCGGCACATACCGCTGTTGCGGCCATGGCACCAAGGAGAGTCCCGTACAGGAGCGATCCCAAAAGGATGCGGCGGGACATTCCTTTGGTGAACACTCGGGTAATGAAGACAATGAGCGGCAGGGTCAGGAAAAAAAGAAGCAGCACAAGAAACACACCCTGACGGCTGTCGATCAGTGCTGAAACGCGCTCCCTGAAGGCAAGCAGAAAACAGATCTGGGTGATGCAAAAAGATACAATACCGCCGAAAACCGGTTCATTGCGAGTAATTCGCTGAGCAAGAGGAAACTGCAGGTTACACCAGTCGCCGACAAGAGCGATGACGCAGCCCGCGGGAATCAATAAAGAAGTGTGCGGTCCGGTGCCGGCGGCTGCCGCCAATACAAACGACGAGACCACCAGGACAGCAGAAAGGCTCAAGTACAGGATTCTGGATTTTTTGAGCCTGAGGGCAGAATCTTTCACTGGAAGCATATATATCCAGTGAATTGCGAACACAAAAAGAACGCAGAACGCTGCACACCCGGAAAATAAAAGCCCATGTTCCATAACACCCTCCAGGTACGTGAGCTTCTTGCAAAAGTCGGTTACTTTTGCAAGAAGCTCTTGGAGTTCAACAACAAGTCTTTATAATATAATGACTTGTTGTTGAACTCCACATACATTATTTGTTGCAATTACAAAAATCACTGATTTTTGCAATTGCCTCACATACTCAGACCTTTTAGGCGAGGTGTCAACAAGCTGTTCTTTTTGCTATACTGGAAAGTATATGGTACAACATTTACTGCTTGATCTGGACAATACGCTCTACCCCGCATCCGGAGGCATGGATGAAGGCATTACCAGACGCATGCTGGGCTTTGTTGCAGAATGGCTTGGTGTTTCTTTTGAAGAAGCCCAGTTGCGGAGAAAGCAGGCATTGCCTGCATACGGTACGACGCTTGAATGGCTTCGCGCCGAACATAACATGCACGACGAACAGCGATATTTCGAAGCTGTGCATCCGGAATCGGAAATCGAGGAACTACAGGCCGACCCGGAATTGCGGATTTACCTGCTCTCGCTCGGATATCCGATGACGCTGCTGACAAACGCTCCCAGGGCCCATGCCGACAGGGTACTCAAGTTTTTCAATATCGAGGATGTTTTTCTTGGAATCTTTGATCTTTCATATCATAAGGGCTTAGGGAAACCGCATCCGGACTGTTTTCTCAACACATTGTCCGCTGTTGGACATACTGTTGCAGATACCGTTTTTGTCGACGACCACCCGAAGTATGTCAGAGGATTCAAGGCACTTGGAGGGCGGGCTATTCTGGTGGATGAAACCGGAAAAAACCTGGAACTGGCAAAAACAGAAGGGTTCGGTCATATACGCAGTATTTACATGCTCAAAGAATATCTCGATTCGTCCTGCGAGGGTCGGTCACTAAAATATTGACACTGTAATATGATCAGGATATTACTGAAGGGAAACCGGGAAACTGATCTAATTTTTCAAGGTGCCCACTACTTGTTGCAATTGCAAAATTCACTGATTTTCGCAATTGCCTCTATCAGGAGAGAAATATGAACGAAAATTCACTCAGCGTCCGCTACCGACATTTGTTTCCGGAACTTAAAAGACTGTCACGGGCTGCAAACGTGATTACAGAAAACAATGTGTATCAGCCTGCCAATACCGGCATTCGCGCAATAATGGATCAGATGTGCGCAGAAAACATGCGGCCCGATTCCGAATTCCGGAATATGCCAGCAGCAGAAGATTTTCTTGCACAGATCAAGGCAGGAAAGCGCGGTATTATTCTCATGGAACATTACAGCAATTTCGACCTTCCGGGAATCATGTACCTGCTCGACAAGCAGGGCCCCGTCGGGAAAGAACTCTCCCGACGGATAGTAGCGATTGCCGGAATGAAACTGAATGAAGAAAATCCGTACGTCTCGGCCTTTGCCGAAGCCTATACCCGAATTATCATTTATCCGAGCAGGTCTCTGGCAGCAATCACGGATCCGGAAGTTTTCAAGAAAGAAGAACACAGAAGCAGGGTAATCAATATGGCTTCGATGCGGATGCTTGATACCGTGCGAAAAGAAGGCAATGCGGTGCTGGTGTTCCCCTCCGGAACCAGATATCGCCCCGGAAAGCCCGAAACAAAACGGGGCGTCAGGGAAATCGATTCATATATCCGGCTGTCGGACATCATGATGCTCGTGTCGATCAATGGAAACTGCCTGCGGTTCTCGGACGATCCGCACGATATGCTCGGCGATGTTACGTGTGAAGACCGGATAATTATGACGGCGAGTGAAGTGTATTCGTGCAGCGCCTTCAGAGAAGAAGCCAAGCAATGGGGCGGCGAGAATGCGGAAGACAAGAAGCAGCAGGTAGTCGATTACGTCATGCATCGACTGGAACAAATGCACGAAGAAAACGAAAAAGGCCGCCTGGACTGATACAGTGCGTGCCCGGAAGAAAAGCGGCGGGTCATCGTTCCTGCCGCTTTTTTTTAGCAGTGTCCTTAATCCAGCCTGCACCTGGCAGCCAGGGCATGACCTTCCAGACCTTCCGCACGAGCGATTATTTCGGCAGCACGAAGAGATGCTTTCCAGCCGGAAATATCTGCATCCGATCCGGAAAGGTCACTGCACGAACGGAGCGTGGTGACGGTTTTCAGAAAGTGGCGGACCGAAAGACCGCCGGTAAATGAAGAACTGCCGCACGTCGGCAGGGTATGATTCAAACCGGCGGTATAATCTCCCAGAATCTCGGCCGAGCGATGGCCGATAAACAGAGAGCCGTAATTGCGAAGCCTTTTTTCGAGCATATCCCGTATTTCACCTGCATCCAGAGCCAGTTCCAGATGTTCGGGCGCTTTCCGGTTTGCAATCTCTACCGCGTCGTCCCAGGAATCGATCAGAATGATGTAGCTGTTCCGGGAAAGGCTTGTTCGCGCAGCCGCATCCGGCGGCAAGGACGAAACAAGCGTATTGATTTCTGCCTGAACACGTTGAGCAAGCCCGCTGTCGGACACCAGCAAGACAGCCTGGGCATCCGGATCATGTTCGGCTTGCGCAAGAAGATCGGCGGCAACCCATGCAGGCTGCGCAGACGCATCTGCTATAATCATGACTTCGGTCGGACCGGCCAGCATGTCTATGCCGACATCGCCATAGACAAGTTTTTTTGCTGCCGACACAAAACGATTGCCGGGACCGACTATAACATTGACCGCCGGAACAGACTCTGTACCGTACGCCATTGCAGCTATTGCCTGCGCTCCCCCGATGGCGAACACGCGGTTGATGCCGCACAAGGATGCAACGGCCAGGATTTTCTCATCGCCCCAGGGGCGTCCGTCGCCGGATTGTCCGCCGGATTGTCTGTTGCCGGATTGTCCACCGCCGGGATGCGGAATCGGCGGGGTACACAGGATTATTTCTTCCACACCGGCAGCCTGTGCAGGAGCCGAGCCCATGATAACACTCGAAAAAAGAGGAAATCTTCCGGCAGGAACATACACTCCTGCCCGCTGGACGGGAATAATTCGCTGGCCGGTCACCATACCCGGAGAAAGCATAGTTTCAAAATCTGAAAATGATTCTTTTTGCCGCACAGCAAATGTCAAGGCCAGATCGCGCGAGCGTACGAGAGCCGAATACAGTTCGGGAGCCTCGTGCTGAAGCTTTATTTCTGCGTCTTTCAGTGCCTCGGCGGGCAGTTCGAACGTGTCAGGATCGGCCTTATCAAAACGGGAGGCATATTCATGAACCGCCTGGTCCCCATGCAAGCGAACCTGTTCGACAATGCCGGAAACTGTATCCAGACTTGAACTCAGTCTCCGCGAGGAATAGAAAGAGTCAGGCAAATCAGATTTGGTAACAATCTTCAGATACTCATTCGCTTCTTGCATCGTGTGTAGCTCCTCTGTCTGCTCAGTATAGCGATTTCACCCGGTCTTGACACTACCCGGGAAGAGGCTTACTATTTGATAAACAATTAGTAATTTACTAATTCACTGCTCTAGTTATTCAGTAATCCATAATTACTTCGCCACAGGGAGGAAACATGCCTATTCCAACATCGCTCAAGCACAAGCCGGTAATAGTCTGCGACAATTATGAAAACATAGACGGCAGAAAGGCCTACTCATCGGACGCCAAGTACCTGTCACTGGGTCTTGCCCAGTGGAACGACAGAGGCACTATCGATATCGCCGCAAAAATCTGGCGCCATACGGGAGAAAAATGGTCGCGGCAATCAGAGGAAATGTCTCTGAACCGGGTTCTGGATCTCGCTATCCTCATCATCCGCAGCCAGGCCTACTTCCGCGACGCATACAAGTTTTCCAGGCTCTACGACGAGGAACAGGTTCAGATAGACCGCATCGGGATGCAGGGAGACGCGATGAACATTTCAGTCTGCACGGAAAATGAATGCCTCGACACAGACATCAAGCTATTCCGCGACGCGCTCCTCAAAGACGATGAAATCATTTCTGAAAGGTGTAAAATCCTTTCGACACTGCTCAAAGAAGCCGGGTACTAGGATGTCATTGAGCAAACAGGAACTAAAGCGCCAATACAGAGAGCGCAAGCAGGAAGGCTGCATATACAGCATTACCCACACGCGCAGCGGAAAAAGGCTGATCTTGTCGACGCAAGAATCGGAAAAGGCGCAAAACCTCTTCGCGTTCGCGGTGTCGACAGGCCTGTGCATCCATCCGCTCATCGCTGAAGACTGGGAAGCGGACGGAGCAGGCGGATTCCAGGTTGAAATTTTGGAAACGCTCGCGCGGACGCCGACGCAGACCGACCAGGAATTCGCGGAAGACATCAAGGCCCTCGAAGAGCTCTGGCGCGGAAACTTCGCGCCGGGGAGATTGTATACCTAGCGGCCCCCCTGGAAGACACGTCCCGGAACCGGTTATTTCTTGTGGCGCCGGTCCAGCTCGTCGAGCACCTGCTTCCAGGAAACGCCTTCCTGATGCATAAGAACGCTGATGAAATACAGAAGATCGGCGCATTCCCATACCGCATCGGCATGAGTTTCTGCTTCAGTCAGCTCTTCCGCTTCTTCAAGGATTTTCTCGCGCACGCGCTCGGGCGTTAATGTTGCCGTATAGGAACCGGGTTTCGGATTGGCAAAACGTTCGCCAATAATCGATGAAAGGAATTCCAAGCTGTAGGCGCGGTCAGAACCGGTCTTGAAGCACGTCCATGCGCCGGTATGGCATGCTGGACCCGCCGGATTTACGATAGCCAGAACAGTATCCCGATCGCAGTCGACGCGGAGACGGACCACATCGAGGGTATTACCGGAGGTCAGTCCTTTCGTCCACAACTCGTTCCGGGACCTGCTCCAGAACGTCAACTTCCCCGTTTCAAACGTCCGTGCAAAGGCATCCCTGTTGGCGTATCCGACCATCAGGACTTCTCCGGCTTCACTCTGTGCAACGACCGGAATGAGTTCGCACTTGTCCCAATCAAGACATTCGATAAAGCTGTCCCGGAGCGAAACCTTGCCGGTGTACAGCGCCATGCCGAGCTGAACGTCGCAGCCTGCTTTTTCGAGTGCGGCAATCTCCTGAACGGACGAAACACCGCCGGCGACTACAAGCCTGCAGGAAACGGCGGAGCGCAATGCATTCACGAGATCCATATCGATCCCGGTCATCGTCCCTTCCCGCTCGACGCAGGTGAACAGAAGCTCGGAGCAGTACTGCTCGACGGCTTTCGCGCCGTCGACCAGCTCGATGCCGGCGGATTCGGTCCATCCCTTGACGGCGATCTTTCCCTCGCGGCTGTCCACCGACACAATGATCCTTTCTTTGCCGATTGCCTGAACCATAGCCTCAAGGAAGGCTGTATTGATGCCGGGGGAGCCGTCCGCAAGAGTAAAAGCCGCCGAGCCGATTATAACTTTCTCGGCGCCGAGCGATATCAGTTCCTTCGCTTTCTTCGCATCCCGGATTCCGCCGCCGACCCGAACATTGCCCGAACGGAGCAGTTTTTTCAGGACAGCAGTGTTAGCAGTCGAGCCGTCTGGCTTGGTATTCCTGAGGGCGGCATCCAGATCGATAACGGCAACTTCTCCATACCGATCAAATTCCGCTATCAGAGCTTGAGGATCGTCGCGTTCAAGAACCGGATCCTTTCCCTGCCTGAGCTGCACAACCTTGCCGTCTTTCAAATCTATAGATGATATAACCACAACACACCTCTTATGCCAAATGCAGAATCACTCGAGGCAATTGCAAAAATCAGTGATTTTTGTAATTGCAACAAATAATATATGTGGAGTTCAAAAACAAGTCATTATATTATAAAGACTTATTTTTGAACTCCAAGAGCTTCTTGCAAAAGTAACCGACTTTTGCAAGAAGCTCACTCGACTTTTGAAAACGGCTCACTCGGTCGCCTGTTTCCGGCGGGCTGCCCAATCGTCGCGGAACAGGGCCATCTCGATTTCATCGTGATACGCGCCGTTCTTGAAAACTTCCTGCTTTTTTATTCCTTCGACGACAAAGCCGCACTTCTTGTAGGACTTCATCGCGCGCTCATTGAACGCATACACCATCAGCTTGATTTTACGGATATTCATCTGATTAAAAATGAATGCGACAAGCACTTCCATGGCGTCGGTTCCATAGCCCTTGCCGAGGAAATCCTTGTTGCCTATGGCAATTCCAACCATTGCGCGG
>SHOL01000024.1 GCA_004294945.1 Treponema sp. | reverse complement strand
GCTCAACCTTGCTAAACGCATCCTCAGCCTCCAGCGCAGCGCTTGCAACTTTTTTAAGACTCGCCACGGCCACGCTCGCAAAGCCGATAAACGGCAAAACGTCAAGCGCGGTTTTTATTCCGCTCTTCAGCCCTCCAAGGCTCCTGGACGACCCGTCAACGTTTCCTGCCAGTTTTTTTAATCCGGCGCTTGCTTTATCAAAAGCAGAGTCTGTCTTGTTTTCCGCATATATGCCAAAAGAGACTTTCTTGTCAGCCATCAGATATCTCCTCCCGGCGCCTTCTTGTTTAAAATCTCGCTATACACGCTTTGCATTGTCTTCATCACCGACATAAAACGATGTGGCTGATCAATGGCAGAGCCCGGGAACGGCAGAAAACAGAAATGCCCATATCGACGGTGAACAATCGTTAGAAAAACATCCGCGTATGGAATCCACCGCCGCGACTCTTCAAAAACCTCAGCGTCAATCTGATTTCCTTCAAAGATATCGCGCGCAAGCTGCTCTATTTCCCTGCGTTCCCGTTGGCTAAAGGGAGAGACGACACATACTGCACGGTAAGGTCAACCATTAAATCAATCTTTGAGCAAAGAAATTCTGCCACTTCACGGTTAGATATTTTCTTTTCATTTTTTTCGGCGTCAAAAAAATTATGCTCAAAGATCAGGTCAGGAACTAAAGGAATCAGATTTTTCATCATGACAATATCGCCGTCGTCTCCTCCTTTATCTGCTCCGTCAATAATCTTCAAGAACTCCTGAGAGCTTGGCTCTCTGAGTGTTACAAACCGTTCATCGCCATTGCAATATTTTGTTATATCTATTCTTTTTTTGAAAAGATACCCGTTGAATGCAGCGTTCATTCAGACCTCCTATCCTAGATAAGCCGTGCCCTGTCCATCAAACAAGACAATCTCTACAGCCTCGTCGCTCGTCGTTTCAAGCGCGGTACCAGTAATGGTCAGCTTGAGCTTTTCTTTCCCGCTAACATTCGGAGAACAGTCGGTAATAGCAACGTGCGGCAGCAGTATCTCAAAAGCGTGTTTTGTGCCAGTTACAATTTCAGTGGGGCTTTCGAACCGAAGCCTGATGTCAACCGTAGTATCGGTTTTATAGTCTGACTCCCGAATCCCTTCAGCAGTCGCATCGTAATCAGTTTCTACTGTAACTGTGATTTTCCTGTCTTGCGGCTCGGGCTCCGTCCCGTTCAGCCCGGAAGAAATCGTTTGCTCTCCTTCGTCGAGCGTATTTACATAATCAAGACTTACAGACTTGACCGATCCAATTGCCGCTGAATTAAACTCACACACCCCGCCTGCAAACCGGTAAGCCTTGGTGTCGGGCACCGAAAGAGCCGAATTCTTTGTGCCGGACTCTTCATCTTTTCCCTTCACAGACAAAGATGCTCTTAAGTAATCTCCAGCCTTAGCCTCAATCTTCAAAGACTCTACTTTCAGTCCAGTGTACTTCTTTACTGCGGTATGTCGGTCGATAACAGCAGTAAAAGAGGGAAGCGAATATAAAAGACCAGAGGAAACAGGAGAAAACCGATGCTCAAAAACTCCTGTTTTTTCCGGGTCTTCTACAGGATCGGCTTCTTCTCCAAGAGAAAGGGCAAACAGAAGCCCGACGTTTCCCGGCTTCATGATCAATCCGAAATCTCCGGCTACTGACCGCTTCATGATATCCATGGCGCGTGATGTTTTCGATCCGACTAGCGTATCCTCTTCTTTTCGCTCGACAGCCAGCTTCAGGCTTTCGTTGAGAAAGTTTATAGCCTGTGTCGGAGCCACAGCCGCGCCCCATGTTGTCTCTTTACCAATCTGGAACGCAGTTCCCTGCCCGGTTAGAATTCCCATATCAACCCTCCATCATCTCTTCTGTCGTTATTTCCAGTGTCAGGCTTATTGCCTTAACATCCTTAATTGCTTCCACTTCTTCGTAGTACTCAATTTCTACGACGCGCGTTGCATACTCAGGGTTGCCGTTGAACAGCTTCTTCATTGCGCTTGCATACCGAAGGCACTGTCGGTACAAAACTTCCGGATCAGCCCTGCGAACTACGATCAATAGCTCGACTGGAGTACTCGCCTCAAAACTTGCCAGGGTAGACTCTGACAAGCTTTGTCGATCAGGAATAATGAACAACTCCTGAGCGCCGTTATGCTTCTGCAGATCAACATATCCAACCGTAATAGTCAGGTCAGAGAAAGATGGAAGCGGTATTTCTGCCGTTGCTGCACTCTCAAGTAATACCGGGAGTTCTGCCAGCAAAACGGACTTAAGGTCATCGCAAATCTGCTCCACGTATCACCCCCAAATCGCTTCCATTTCTTTTGTAACCATATCGCTTACATCTTTCAGATATGCGCCGGAACCAAAATACTCCTGTATTGCCGGATTGAAAAAAGGCCGTGCTGGAATGACAACCTCTTTGCTACTTCTGAAATATCCGTTTCCGGCTACAAGAAGCGTTTTCCGTTTACCTGGTAGGATTCGCGCGCCGTACTCATTCACGAATGCCTTGGTTCCCGCATACACTTTCTCGGTTGCCCGTTTCTTCCTGAACTTGATGATCGCGAAATTCTGATTCTGGTCTTTGGGAACGTAATACCCTAGCGCCTTCCTTAAATCTCCGGAGCGCTTTCGTAACGTCAGGTTCATCCGGTTACGTACTTTTTTAGTACCGGCTGCTCCGATAACTCTCAATACTTTCTTGGTAATCTGCGTCTGGTTCTTTTTTGACTTCGCCAACGCGTCCGTTACTTCGTCAACCAGCGGTTTTATTTCAAGCGAAAAAACGGCTTCGCTCATATTCCATGTATCCGGTACGTTTCGAGCGGCTCAAGGTACCGGTCAAAACGCGAATTAATAAACACCCTTGATCCTGTTTCACCGAACGATTTTGATGTAATTCCGATATTACCGTCCTGCTCCGAAGCGAGTACACCGCCAATTCGTAAAGCTGTTATTTTCATAACGCCCGGGATATCGATGGCGGCGTATCCGGCTGTAAATGTTACGCGAATATTTGCGTCTCCTGCAGGAAACGCAAGCGTGGACCAATATAAAAAGTGTTCGCGCACATAAAACTCTGCGACAGGTTTTATTACCCATATTCCGCCTTCCAGCACCTCCACGGACGCGACAACAGAAACAGGCTTGATCCCGAGAGAAATGCTTTTTGTACCGGAGCCGTCAAAATAAGAAACATACTCCTTTTCGTTCGGGTCATATCGTAAAAAATCCCTGACTATCTCGGAGGCGGCCTGTGCGTACACTTGTCTAGTTCCCGTCTGGTCTGCGGCGAATGCGCCGGTATAAGCGGACAGTTCCTGTTCTGTTATCAGCGGAGTCATCAAATCCTCTTGATTGCATTATCTGATTCAAGGGCGCGGGCGAACTGTTCGGAAATCTCAGATCGCTGCCCTGCAAAAAAAGTACCATTAGGCCCGGCGCAAGTCTTCTGGAAGACTACTGCAACAGTGCTTGTATCATCACTTGTTCCAGCGTTGCCGTTTTCGACATCCTGAACGCCATCTTCTTCTGCCGGATTATCATTTTCTTTTTGTCCTGGCCTTCTTCCCATTCTGTTCTCCTTGTAAAAATACCGGACTCCCGGATTATTCCGGAAGCCCGACCCGGTTGCCCAGGTTTATTACGCTAGCTTGACGCGGGAAAAGGCCTCGCCAATCACCGGTGCACCATCGGCGTACATGGTGCCAAGGAAGCCGACCTGGTTAAACTCGGCATACCGCTCAACCAGCCGCTGAACCTCAAGGTCCATACTTTCGGCAATCCAGTACTTCTTCAGATCGCCGAACGCTCCGACATACAGTCCTGTGGTGAACGTATTCGGTGCGAATTCGCTTTCCCGGAATCCGTGGCCAAGGATCTGGTCAGGGATCCCGGCGACTACGGACGGATTCCAGACATACTGACCATCAGTTCCCTTTATTTTTCGGAGCTTGAGAAGCGCGTCGGTGTGGAAGATCCAGGACGCATTTTTGCGATACCCCGGCCGGACGGACATCATCGCGCTCATCAGACCGTCAAACGTAATTTCGGTCGCGGTGTTTCCGGTTGAAACGTCGCGGGAAGTCGCGATTCCGTTTGCGGACGCGGTAAAAATACCAAGCGGCTGCCCGGATCCGGAACCGTTGAGCATCCCGTTTTCATATGCCGAACCGATTTTTTCGGCCAGCTTTGCCGCGACGATGGATTCAATCGGAAGCGCAGACTGCTTCACCAGCATCTTGGAAAGCTTGACCAGCTTGACCAGAGTATTCGGCTTGATTTCGCGCTTGGCGAACGCCCAGGTAGAGTCTCCGGCGGTTGCTTCTGCCGGTACTTCTGCAGTCCAGGCAGCATCGCTAGCGCCGGCAGATTCGTAGGGAACGCCAAGGCTCTGTGCTCCCCGAATCTGGTACACCGTTGCTGCTTCACGCATGAACGTCATCTTCTCGATCCCGGAAATCACATCGGAGATAAACTGCTGCGGAGAAAGTGCGCCGCCGCCGGTCCCGATCGAAAGATCGCGTGTTTCTCCGGTCAGGAGGAAATTCCTGAACGCGGCTTCCTGAACCTCGCCTTCCCCTGCACCGCCTGCAATCTGACGCTGATCCCCGCCTTCAAGAGGCGGCTTCAAAGCGTTTTCAAGATTCCCAAGGCGCCCGGAACGCTCTTCCGCCTCGATCTCTTTTCCCAGGGTATCAACGTCGGCCTCGATGCGCCGATACTGGGCATCCTCTTCGGCGGAAAGCGTTCTTTTTTCCGTTTCGGCCTTGTCCAGAATGGCGCGCATCTGCACAACCAGTCCCATGCGTTCTTCTTTTTTCTGCACAATCGTCTTCATTCTTTTTCTCCCGTTGTTAATGTAGTGCGGTCTCGATTTCAAGAAGTGCCAGGCGCCGGGCGCGGAGAGTGGATTGTGCGTCCGGCTCTCCGTTGTCCCGATTCTCGCGGCTTCCTTCGTCCTTACCGCCAAGAAG
The DNA here is from genome assembly GCA_004294945.1 of Treponema sp. GTDB lineage: Bacteria > Spirochaetota > Spirochaetia > Treponematales > Treponemataceae > Teretinema. Next base: position 15,581 of record SHOL01000024.1, on the reverse strand, counting down.
CCCCTCAAGGCTTCGAATCATGGTCGTAATTGCTTCCCGCTCGCTTTCGTCCGGGGAATAGTCTTTCATCGTTTCGCGTTTAGCCAGGACAACGCCGATCGCGTCCGGATCAGCTCCTGACGCCTTGAAAAAATCACGCTGCGAAACTGATGCTTCAGTCTCTGTATACGCCGGGAACGCTACGCCGAAGCTCACTTCAAAAAGCTTGACCTCAAGCAAATCCCGAATCGCGGGCGAGTTTTCGCCGGCGCGCGTCCACATGTCTTTAATAGTCTGAAATCCAAACGATATTCCGGGCACATCACCGCGGGTCACGGACTCGGAAAGATCGTTTGCCCAGGTCGTCGCAGGCAGTGGAGCTTCAACAAAAAGTCCGTCGTCCCGCTCTTCCAGCAGAAGGGTGCTGTTTTTGCTTCTTCCGATCACGTAACGCGTATCGTGCGCCCATAAACCGCGAATATCGCTTTCCTGAATTGTTTTCTTGAATGCGCCCTTTCTGATTACCTCACGGTAGCCGCCAAGATTCTCAGACATCGAGTCAAATGGAATAAGCCCCGAGATATAGCGCTTCCCGTCTGCGGACCGTATTTCGAGCCCGTCAAACTTGATATTCATACGTGATTGCGTTTTCACTTTCACTCCTCCGCCTTGTCGTCTTTCTTGTCACTGGTAATAGTCACTTTGCCCGCGGCCAATTCTTCCATTTTTGCTTTTTGTGCAGCCATGTACGCTGCAACGTTCTCCGGCGTAAGCGGCATCATGTTCACCGGGATGAATCTGATATCGCCAATCTCGGGCGGAAGCAGCGGCCGGTTTTCCCGCCTGTTGATATCGTTGAGCGTAGACATGCCGGTAGTGATTTCTTTTACGTACACCTCTGTTCGCGCCTTCTGGTCTCCGCGTAGCATTGCGTTCGTTTCAAACTCGAAATAGAGATAATCCCGCTCGTATGCCGGTATAAGCCGCGCAAAATACTTTTCGAGCCTGGTAATCCATGGCTGTAAAGTCATCTGCAGAAAAAAAGCGTTTGCCTGTTCGTTATTTGTGAACTTTGCGTCATCCTTACCAAGCATAAAAAGCGGCACTCTGTACGCTTTTGCAACCTCTTTCTCCGCTCTCGACAGCGTCGTATCAAGCTGGGAATCGATATTACTGGGCACATTGAGCGCCGACGCCTTCAAACCGTCGTACATAAAAAGCGGCTTGCCCTGGTTTTCTTTTCCCATGTGGACGGCGCGAAGATATTCAGTCCATTCCTTGGTATTGTCCTTCGTCCACTTTTTCCCTTCAGGGACATCTATCAGCAGTTTTGAACGGAATTCACCGTTAAAATAATTCGATACATACTCGTCAAGCTCGACGCCAGTCTTTGCTATATGCGCCGAATACTCCAGGGGCGACAGCCCATAGAGCCCGTTCAGCACAAAGGCGGGAATGTGCAGCACCTGATCGCGCGTATATGTGTAGGTGGTTCCATTCACGGTGTAGTAATACAGGAGTTCCATTGTGGACCAGTCCCGCTTGATTTTCATCTTATCCGGATCAAGCGCGTACATTGCCTGTACGAGTGGATTCATACCGGAGGCCCGTGCGGTGTAAATATACGCGTTTCCTCGTAACAGAAGATGTGACAACAGCTGCTGAATAAAAGTAAATGACACCTGCTCCGGATTCGGTTCAGACTTCATAATCTGATACAGCGGATGATCAACGGCTCGATACCGGCCTGTACTTGTCCGTCGAAACAGATTAATCGGAAGCTGAGCAATTGCGTCTGCAATCAGACTGACGCATGCCGAAACGGTGGTATTCGTCATCAACTCCGGTATCGATAATGCCGGATTCAATGTGGATCGAATCTGGAAAGCTCCGTCATCCGTTGGCGGATGGGTCACTGTAGCGTCATCTGTTTTTCTTTTTGCGAAAGAGAAGAGTCCCATACAGGTAATAGTCAGTTGAGAATCAGTAAATCATGTCCAAAATGTTGTTTATTATCGAATCTCCGGAATTACTTTCATACCAGATACGCGCCCGCTCATGAGCCATAATCGAGGTAATCACTCCATCAATCCTCTTCGAGTCCCGGTTTGCCTTTGGTTTCTGTACTTTGATATTCCCGTTTGCGTCTGTATATATTTCTGCACATCCTACCATCCATTCCATGACAGGGTTGTTGTCAATCAGCTTACCGTCCGTAACCATTTTCTCCCAGTTTTTTGAAGGTTCGGAAAGCTTCTTGATTTGCTGCTGCATCTCCACAAGCAAAAACTGATCTTTCAGTTCTGTAATCAACGTTTTTGCAAGATATGGATCATACGCAATTTCCTTTATTTCGTAGAGCTCAGCATCCGCATAAATATCATTGCGCATAAAATCGTAATCGATCGTTTCACCGGGAATGGCGGTGATATACCCGCGCTCAATCCACTTCCGTATCTGTGGAGAATCCGTCTTCAGTTTTATATCCACCTGTTCTTCCGGAATATAAAAACGATGCTTCGCGTAGAACTTTCCCAGTTCCTCGATCCAGAAATACCAGGTTAATGCCGTGAAATCGAGAATCTTTGACAAGTCGATCGCACCAAAACAGGTACGCCCTGCAAGTGTCTTTTCATCAAATAACGCCCGGGACCTTTTCCATTTATCAAAACTGATCCAGCCCTCTTTTGAGGACACCCAGTAATTCAGGTTCTTGGTCTTGAATTCGCCTTCTTTCGAAGTTTTCTGCATCGCTTCTTTCAGTTGGCTTTCCATGTATTCAACCGAAACCGATACTCCGAGATTCGGATTTGCCTTTATCCAGACTTTCCGGTCCTTCCAGTTGTCGCTTTTATCGAGTTCGAAAATAATGGCAAAATACTCGTCGTTCTCGTATCCGTTATCTCCAGCAATGGTGTGCTTTGCAATCTCGTATTCTTCGTGGCATACGCTTGCAGTGCTGAACCCTGCTGTCGTAATAATGAATAATAGCGGCTGTTCGCGGGATCCCATTCCTGTCTGGATAACACCCACGATACTGTCATCCTTGTGTGCATGGTATTCGTCTACCAGCGAACAAGACGGATTCAACCCGTCCAGTGTACTGTCATCCGCCGACAACGCCTTGAAAACTCCATCTCCGCAAACCAGCGTGTCACGGAAACTCTTGATATACTCCTGCAATTCGGGGCTTTTTTGTACCATCCGTTTTGCATCGTTGAATGATATCTTCGCTTGATCCCTTGTGGTTGCCGCCGAATACACCTCTGCACCCGGTTCGGTAATAAGATCATAAAGCTCTACCCCTGCCCCCAGGAACGTCTTACCGTTCTTTCTGGCAACCTGAATATAGGCCTTCCTGAATCTCCGCAATCCGGTTGTTTTCTGCCTCCATCCGTACAGGCTTGCAATAATAAACTGCTGCCATGGCTCCGGAACAAACTTCTGGCCGGCCCATTTCCCCTTTGAATGCCGAAGTTCATAAAAAAAATCGACCGCAAGCCTGGCACGCTCTTCATCGAAGCAGTATGGAAAGTCCCGCTTCTTTGCTTTCTCCAGATCTACAAGGTGTCGTTTTGCGGCGTCCTTCACCGCGGAACAAGCGACAACCCTCCCGGAAGATACATCAGCAACGTATGAATTCCAGGTATAGCGGTCATCCACGCCCGGCGCTCCTCAACTGCCCAATCGGAGAAGTCGGTTTTTCTTCTTTCTTTTTTCCGCCGCGTATTTTTGCGCGTTCAACGGGCGTCATCCCGAACTTCATCATAATACGGTCAAACCGTTCCATGTGTTTCAGATACTCGTTTATCAGATTTGCATCCATGCGCTTCCTGGTTGCAAGATACAGCGATATATCTCCATCGTTGAGTGCCTGGACGTTTTGTAAACATTGTTGCGCAATGCCGTACGCACGGAAAGCCTCCTCCAACGCCGGATAATCCAGTATCGATACCAATCCCGTAGAGCAAAGTGGAGGCATAACTATTTTCCAGAGTTTGCGCGCGTCTCTGGTTAATCCTTTCGGAGGCTTTATATCGGCAATATGTTCGATCGCTATACCACGGTCGGCGTGTCGATCGGCTCGATAGGTTCCGTCCTGGACGTGAGCCTCAATCGCTTTCGGCGGACGCGCCATCTAAAGGCTCCATTTTGACATCGTGTGCCTCGTAGGCCCTTGTGTGGTCTGCTTTGCGAGCCCACTGGTTTTCTACCCCCCTACCCGGTCTACGGTATTCTTGCATCTCTACGCGCGTTTTCCGGTCATGACATGGTTTGCATAAAGCCTGCCGGTTTATGGGATCCCAAAATAAGTCTTCGTCTCCGCGGTGAGGAATGATATGATCGCATACATCGGACGGTGCGCCGCACTCTTCGCACACTGGATTATCCACAAGAAAACTGCTTGAAATCTTTTTCCATCTTGATGTCTTGTACAGATGATGCCAGGCAGCGCTTGCCTTGCGAACCCAAACATGATCGCGCTTTTCATCGCCCTTGTGAGAACCGCAGAACCTCTCCGACATCTCGATCAGCGCGGAACACCCTGCATGATTGCAGATTTTCTTTAGCGGCATGCATCCTCCTTGTTGTGCTCGTTATCTAGCATTTCAATTGTTGCAGAAGAGAACTGTATAAGCGCATCGATCTTGCGCCGGTAAAATAATTCCCTTTGACATCTTTTGTACAAATAACCGGTCACGCTTTTCTTGATATAAAAGTCGGGGCGCGTCTGATACTGAATGATGATATACACGGCGGCATTATGACTCTTCTCCTCTCTGTCCTCGTCGCTGTACTTGCCTGGAACAGCTTCACACATCTTCTTAATCATTCGAAGTGCTATCATTGTCATTGCCGTATACAACGCGCCCAGATCGCTTTCTGACCTTGTCTCAAGGTAGCGGGCCTGCAGCTGAATAAGTTTTCGGTTGTCCGAACTTTCTCCAGTCATCTTGGTATCAGCGAACCTATTGATACAGCCACGCTTACAATGCATAGATAAGTCATGGCTTTAGTCTTGAACCTCTCCTTCTTCAATTGCTCGTCTGATGATATCTTCTGTTTCTGTAATAAGCTCAAGGCTTCTTTGTGATAACTCTCCGATGCCTCGAACTCTTTCTTCACTTCTTCCGACATCTGCTTCAATTGTTCTGATTGTTCCTTCTCTTTCGTTAGAGATTCGCGCGTACTCTGCAAGTCGGTCATCAATTCGATCTCCAGACTCCTCTGCTGCTCGTTCAAGAGTCTCAATTCTTTCAAGTTGCTCTGTATCTTCAGAAGATCCATCAACGGCAACTGTACTTGTTCTGCAGTATCCGAGTGCAAGGACGTAAAACAGAATGAAAAAAGCAGCAATAAAAGCGCAATCTTTTGCATATTGGATTCCTTTACCACTCATATCGTTATCAGTTCCCCGTTGATGATATCTCCCGGATTTGCTCCGGCAGAATCAAGATGCTTGTTGAGCCAGTCAAGATCCGGACTCGAAAGTATGAAGCACCCGAGAGACCAGGCATAATTGGTATCAGCCTTCGTTTTCTGTGACCACCTTGAATGAATAAGCCAGCGCCCGTTCTGATAGCCGCCTTCGTACTGCATCGACTCGTGATCTATCTTCTGTCCGTCCATATCAACGGTGTTGATTATTCCATGAATGCGAGGCCTGAACAAACGAGGTTCAACAAAACATTTTACCTGGAACTTCCCATTCTGGATCGTATCGTTTTCCCCGCGATTGTCAGGATGGTTCGCGACAGTCTGCACCCTGCACGAGAAAACCTCTTTCCGATTAATCAGAAGCCTGATTGTATCCAGAGAATTGTTCTTCCAGTTGTTCGCGAAAGAGTTAATGTTCTTGTTGACTTTGAAATTAAATGATTTCTTGTTTCTCACGACAAGAATTGCAATATCAGTCCGTATCATTTTCCACCCCCAGATTCTTCAAATACCCCCGATTTCTCGTAATGCAATCGTCGCAGTTTTCTTTCCTCGCCGACGGTGAACGGAATAAGCTGCGCGCTTCGATATATCGCTCTATCTTCTCCCTCATACGGGAGGCCAACGCCTTGATGGACTCGTCCCCCCAGGTGCGGATCAGTACATAGATAGCTGGTTCGACCTGTTCCCATTCGGGATACACGTCACCGCATTTTGTGGCTGAAGTTTTATTTTGGAAAAAGTTATAACGCTCGCGTACGCGGCGTTCGATGTCCTGGAAATACCCTTCTCTCATCGTCACAGAAAGGCACTCCTTCAGATTATTGTCGTCAAGGCGCTGAAACAGTTCACCTTTGATAATGTCCACAATCCTGACAGAAGTGAACTCGCATAACGCATTTGGATTGATGTTCGAAATTGCTTCATCGATGCTGCGAACAATTCGCCGCAGGTCACCCTTCAGTGAATCATCAACATGTGAAGCAAACTTGAAGAGCTTTTTTCGTTCCTCATCATCCGCCTTCAGTTCAGTAAACCGGCGGTCGACAGACCCGACAGAAACGGTCTTGTCCCCAATCCCAAGCTTGACTCCCCGAAGCATCAGAACGACAAACACAAGAAATCCCAGAATGCCCAGCACAATCCATCCGATATCAGAAATGTTTTGCACACTATTCTCCTTACAGGGAATAGTCAGATGAATGTGCGTATGTAAGTATAAATGTTACGATTTCGGTGTTCATTCTGACTCATGCCAGCGAACGAAAAAAGAGAATTGATAAAGTGGCGGTGGATACAGGTATAATATCACGCCGCCGATGATTGCGCAAGACTAACATTGAGTTAAGCTGTGAAGCCGTTAGGCTGAATCAGCTTGAACTCGCTGTTAGGCGTTTCTTCAATAAACCAAGCCTCGAGTCCGAGATTATCCGCAACAGCCTTTTCAAGTAGCGCCCCACGGCTTTTCTTCCAGCCAGGAAGCATGACAATTATATCGCTATCACAAACGAGTTTTAGATCATGCCGCATATACCCCTCCCAGGAATCGCTTTTTGGTGCCTCATGTGGGCTTAAAACAGTAAAGCCCCGCGCGACAAGCATTGCTTTAGCGCGATCAAACGCCGGGTAATTAAACTCTGGAATGCCTGTCATCGGGCCGGAAATGTAACAAGTCATGTTGCCACCTTGCGCGTTGTCCGCGATTTTGCCGTAGGCGAAACGCGGCAGAGCGTCCATCCAACTTCTTTTCTACAAGTTCCTCATAAGCTCCCGCACTCAACCCGCGTCTTTCGCTCCAGCCCTGCCAGAATCTGCTGCACGTTAAAACGTGGTTCCTTGCCCTCTTTCCACCTGGTCCACCATTCGCGGTATTCCTCTGGCGTGCCGTCGCGCACCCCGCCGTCATACTTGCACGTCGGGCACACGCCGGACGAATACCAAAGTGTCCGACACACCGGGCAAGCGCGCTCCTGCCGTGCCTCGTCCAGGAGATCTAGGCGCAACTCCTTGATCGCGCCGACTACCACCCGCAAGTCCGGCGTGTACTTTGCCGGCGTAGAAACCTTGATTTGTCGCAAAAGCCCGTCCAGGTCAGACGGCTTTACATAACCGACCTCGACGATGATGTCATCAAGAATCGCCTCGGATATCGCGCCAAAATAGGCCACCAGGGCACCGATAAACTCGTCAGTCGTCCTCATCGCACACCTCCCGCCTGCCGCGCCTTCCGAACGCTGTCCCGCTCATCAGGCGTCAAGGCATAGATCGAACAGTCACCTGACAAGTCCGGCATAACCGGCTCAGCGCCATTTCTCGACGCCTCCTCCCGGCGCCGGTTATACACCCACTCCTTCTCGTCCTCCGAAAGTCCATACCGCGGCACTCCGGGCATGATGCACCCAACGCCAGCAAAGCCCGCACCAGCCCCGGAAACGCCTCTCATGCCTCCGGCCTTGCGTTGCCCCGGAACAGTCTCTGCAACCGGTGCCACGGCCTCAAGGTCGCGTATTTCCGCAAAGTGCCGGCAGAAGTTCCGGAAGTTCCAGAACGGCTTCTGTGCGCTCTCGGGGAGCTTGCGTGTCTGCTCGACGATCAAGAACCAGGCATACCGCCAGCGGTCGAAGTGCCGGGTAACTGCGTCAGCAATCGTATCGGCCCCGGAAGCGCTGAGGAGGTCGGGGAACTGGTAAACCAGGGCAACAGCCTCCCGCACATCATCCCGGGACGGGTTCTGCAGCCGGGCTGTCTCCTTGGCGTACCGGGCATACCAAGCCTTAATCAAAGCCTGAGCAACACGTTCGGCATCTCGGTGTTGATCCTGATTCGGCCTGAACTCGAAACGGACAGGCATGGTTTTGAATTCAGGATTCGTGTATGAATCAGGTTTCCGATCCGCGGGCGGAGAGACAGACATTTTATTTCTTGCTTCAAGCATTTCATTTCTCACTTCAAGCATTTGTTGCTTGGCACCGGTGCACCGGTGTACCGCACCCCCTGAAAACAGGGGTACCGGTGAACAGGTGTACCGGCTTTCAGGTGTACCGGTATCCAGCTCCACCGGCTCGTCGGTGTACCGGTCGTCCGCTGTACCGGTATCTACCGCCTCCGGCTCCTCATCGTCAAAAAATACTTCGTCGGCGCGCATCGGGCTTTCTTCCGCGCGCTCGCTTTCCGGGGCAGGAGGAGCAGGATCAATGTCCGGAACCTCTTCCATGCCTCCCGTGCTCCCGCCCTGTGCCGAAGTCATAAAGCAGATACGGATATACACCGGCCCCAAACGGCCTTGAGTGCGGTCCTGCACGTACTTTATCAGCCCCTTGCGGTGCAAAAATGTCTTCGCGCGCCGGATTGCCTCCTTACCGAACGGCAGGGCGTTTGCCAGGTATTCATCGTTTGCCCATACCTGATTCGTCTCCTGCAGCCGCCCGGTGTAGATCAGATGCTGGTATACCATCAACGCCGTCATGCCTTCCTTGCCGTTTGCCAGAAACATGCTATACAGGCCAACCGATACCGGGATAATGTCGTATGATTTATCAATACTTATCAGTTCCGCGCGTTCGCGCACCACCTGGGCGTTGTCTACTACCGTAAAGTTCATGCGCGCACCTCCCCGCCGGATGGAAACATCCGCTTTGCAAGCCACACCTCGCCCTTGCCGGTCACATACGTCTGCGTAGCAAGGTGCGTGCCGGTCGTTCCGTCGAACGTGCGTTCCTTTACCGTAAAATAGCCCTGGTCGATGTAGTCCTGGAAAGGCACCCAGTCGCCCCGGAGGCGGTACAGGATTTTCCGGTCTGCAAGCATCTCGAAGAACTTCCGGGGCCCGATGCCTGCAATCTTTGCAACTTCGGTAATAGTCTTAAGACCCTCCGCAATCGCAATCGTCCGCGCTACGCGGGCGTCATCGGATAAAAGAACATTCTCGCCCCGGAGCTGTTCGTTCTGCCTCATCAGATCCTGAATACGCTGGGTTTTCCATGAGGACACCTTCTGATCCAGAAGCATCATTTCCAGATCGGTGGTTGTGTTGCGAACATCCGCGACGCTGGGAAGGTCGCTCCTTCCGCTGTTTTCAATACGCTTCTTTATGATGGTAACTTCAGCTTCTGTCAGGAATGTTGTCTTCCCATGTTCAACTGCGGCAACGTTGTCGCAGTTTGATCTTAGGCTGTCCGCATGACGTTGAATTGTTCTTACAGAAACACCAAGCACGTCCGCAACCTCACGAACGGTCATTGTCTTGCTGCCCGTTTTGCTTCCCATGTTTGTGAAGCAAACATCAGAATCACCGCGTTCCCCCAAGTTTCCGGAAAATAATTCTCCGGTATAGCCTTCGTTCCGGGGCCTACTGTTCAGCATACGCGCCTCCGGTCTTCGCCAAGGCGGCGGCGGATAAAATCGAGCCCGCGCTGATATACAACGGTCTTGAAAGATATGTGGGTTTCTCCGTCTGGTGCTGTCCACTTGCTCTCGATCACGCGGAAGTAGCCACGGTCGATATACGCCTGGAACGGTGTGTTATTTTCCATGAAAATACGCTCGTCCCGAAGGAACTGGAAAAGATTGTTCCGTCCAATTCCCTTGATATTCAGAACCTTGGCGGCCTCCCGCATGTCTATAGCGTCTTTCGAGCTTGTCACCTGATCGAAAAACTCTGCCTTGGGCTTCAGTTCTTCGATCTGTTTGGTCTTTCGGCTGATGATGTTATTGGCGATAACCAGAGCGCGGGAGATCAGCTCGTCTTCAGAGGCGGTCTCCTGTCCGGAAATATACCCGCCTGTTTCGCGGATAGACCGGAGCACCGTTTTAACCTGTTTTTTGAACTCTTTCGCAATCGGCTTGCGGCTCTGGAAAAGGACTTCGTACAGTCCGTCCTCGGTCAGAAACCACATTTCACGTCCCTGACCTGAACGGAAAATTGTTCCGTTCAGCTTTTCAGCTTCGTCAACGCCGTCAAGAAGCTTGTTCGTGCTTCCTGCGTCATACTCAATCCACTGTGCAATGTCCCTGGCAAGGAACAAAGGCCGTTCCCTGGTGCCGTACACGCAAAATGTCTTTCCGAATATCTCGGATTCGTAGAGAACCGGAACCTGTCCGGTTGTTTCCTCTTGTGCTGCAGGAACATTCTTCCGGTTGTCTCCGGAAAACAGGTCTCCGGCATATCCTTCCGCCGGGGGAACAAAATTCGTCATGATTGACTCCTTTTCTCCGCTACCGGGGCGATACCAGTGCTTCGTTTGAATAGTTTTTTCGGCTCAAGCCCAAAATACAGGGCCTCTACAGTGTTCTCGAGAATGTACAACGCCTGCGCTTCTTCAGTGCGCCGTTCCGTCCGGGCAAGAGACCGGAGAATCCGGGCCGTCGTAGCGTCAAGCTCAAGCGTAATCGTCGCTTTCCGGGGCGTCTTGGCGCGTCCGGAAGCGTTTCCGGTGGTCGGTAGTCCGGACGTGCCGGTACCGTCATGGGCAGTCTTTTCCTGCATGTTCTGTTTCCTTTCCCCGGGCGCTGGGTTCAGCAACGGTTCCGGGGCAATAGGGGTTCTTTGCAGGGAATAAAAACAAAAGGCCACAAAGGCAGCCGCTTGGTTGAACCCCCGCAAACCAACGACAGAACGGCGTTGATGAGCAGGTCCAAACGGCCACCTTTCTGGCCTATTATGAGTCCTTGCTGTATCAGTATTGTCGTTCTGTTCGATGTGAGTACGGGGACTGGGTTCAGCAGTTGACCCGTACAAGAGCAGAATAAACGGTGTGCAAGGATTTGTCAACATTATCGGTACTTTCCTCCGGATGTATAAGTAATTGCCAACAATGTGCAATAACTGGTAACAAAAAAGCCTCAAGATGGTTCTACAAGCAATAGAGCGCTTGCAGACACAAACAATGTTGTATATATTCAAAGTATCTAAAGGAGTTGAAAGCTATGCAGAACAAACGCAACAAAGAACAGTCCGTCATTATCCGCGTTTTCTTCTCCAATTTCGTCCGTGGCATGGGGTCCATCGGCAACTTGTGGGGCAATACCTTCATTACCGAAATGCCCCGCACTTCGCCGGAGACAGCCTGGCGCGACGCAGCACGGTCTTTCCGTTCGGCCGGTAATAGCTACCGGAAAGCTTTCGCAGACATGAACAAGCGCTGAACATGCCCAATACACCTGCAAAACGCGGTCACACGGTAAAACAATTCGATTTATCTCAGGTTCCGGCAGAGGTTCGGGAACTCATCCCGGATGAAGTCCTTGAATCTATGCCGGAACCACAGCTGCTACAAATAATAGAACGATCCCAAACCTTTTCAGGGCCATTGCCTCCTCCGGATGTTCTAGCTCGATACGGTGAAATCAAGAGCGACCTTCCTGAAAGGATCACTAAAATGGCCGAAGAGCATAATCAGGCTGATGTTCTTTCGAAAAACCGTTTCTCTCGAGCTATGAGCTTTGCAACCGTCGCAGGACCTGTCTTTTCATTCATTCTTGGAATTGGAAGCATTGCCGCGGCAATCTGGCTTGCGCTCATCGGTCAAACAGGAACATCTATTGCTGCCATAATCGGCGGTTTCGCGCCGATCATAATTGCTTCAATCTCAAACCTTAAATCGAAATAACCTCCTAAGTGGTTCTTGAGGGATATATTTTCAAGAGCCCTGCTCAGCCGTAATCAATAGACTGATACTTCCGAATAGTCTGAAATCTTCTCCGGTTTTAACAGCACAGAACTCATTCAACCCTTCCGGGGATGTATCCATCTTAACAACCGAAAGCCCTGCATCAGCCAATACTTTTACCAAATTGATCAATGCCTCATCTTTTGCTTTCAATCGCTTCCTCCCTTATTATTTCTGATTCTTCAAGTCCAAGGGTATTTGTCTGTTCCTGCTCGGGAAGAATTCCGAGAGCTTTCCGCGCTCGTATCAACTCGGTTCGAAGTTCTGCAACGTTGTATTCCAGGGGCCGTCCCGCATCGATATCGGCATCAACGGCCGTCGCAATCTCCTCAAGAGCCAGAAGGCAAATTTTGAACTTCGATAGCTCATTAGCCAGATCATCAATGCTCTCGAGTTCGCCATTTATCGAGTATTCCGGATCCGCAAGAACCTCCTGCTCAATACCACGGCAGGCATTCACACAGGCGACGATCCGCAGTGCGTCATCCGGATTGTAAACAGCTCCAAAAGAATGTCCACATTCCTCGACTACGGTTAGAATGCTTTCATGCTCTCTTGCAATTGTAAGGAAGCTTCTTCTGTCTCCGACTTCCTCAACCTTCCACGGTTCCGGTGTATGCATCTTGTTCATCCTTAAAATGCCGGTATGTCATCGTATTCTGGTGCTGATCCGGCGCACTGGGTCTGGCCGGGATTCTGAATCTGCTTTTCAATGGCCTGCTTGATCCAGTCAGGAACAAATCCAGGCTGCAACCGCTTCTGGAATGGCGGTACCTCGCGCGGCTTCCGTCTGATCTGGAAAATATCCGTCCAGACTTTCCCGGTTTTATTTGATTTTTTCTTGGTGAACGTCAAAAAGGCATACTGCCCTTCAAGGGTGTCCGTATCGAAGATCTTTACCTCGTCGTCATTAAATGGGGACCCGCGCCAGGCTTCAATAAACTTCCTCAGGTTCGCCTTCGGATGCATCGAGGCAGTAAAGCGCTTCGTTATCGTCATTGGCTTTTTGTCCGGTGTCAGGGCATCGAGCTCGAATAACAAGGCAATTTCATGCTGCGGGCCTTCTATTCCAGGTTGATACCCAAGATCGAACACCTTATACAATCTTGCCAAGGTTTCAGTTTCCGGGTATTCAGTCGTTTCCATGTTTTCAGTCTTGATAATCATCTTCCACCTTCCTTTATCAGTTTTTTTGAAACAAAGACATACCGGGAGCGTAGACGTGCGTATGCTTTTTTCAAATCGTTATGCTTCCTGACACGTAAAATCATTTCTTTCTGAATCTGTCTTTTTTCTGTCTTCAACCGCTCTACCTCGTCCCGCAACCGCTCTATCTCTGTTTTCGCCATCCTGTTTACGTCCTGTACTACAGTTTTCAAGGCTTCGATTTGTTCGGCTTCCATGGTTCTTTCTTTTGATACAAAAAGAGCGCCTTGCATTGATTCGGCTTGCAATCAATCCGCTGAACGCAAGCCGCGCACGCTTTTGGACGGTCTCCATTCGGTATATTCATGGCGTCCACCCTTGGGCTACCAGGACAAAAAACGCCAGAATTCCAACTATCAACGATCCCAGAACAAGGTCCAGAATCGACTTCAAAAAACGACGAATGCAAATTACTGCCAGGCGCCGATCCACCGCCACCAGGTACACTTCTTTTCCCGTTTCACAATCCGGCTTCACAGCCCCGGAAGGCCGAGTATTCGCCAGCCGCAACGCGGCCTTTTGGGCGTTATCTATCGCCAATATCACATCTGCCAGGCTCGAAAATCTCCCCGGAAGGTAGTAGCCGAACGCAGTGCCATAAACAGACCATCCACCGGCCGGATGCCGGTCAATCCTGATTGTCTTGTAAAACCCTCCTGCGCTTTTCATGCTCGTACCGCCTGTAACAACCGGCTATCGATACGACTCCGCTTCAAAAGCCCACTCGCAATAAAGTCAGGCACCTTCATCTCCGGCGCAACATCTGCAAGATACGCCGCAAGGGTTTCATCTGTAACTTGCGCCCATCTGCTTACCGTCTCGCGCCTCCAAACCTTTTTCGACTGTTGCCACCCGTCAGGCTTTCCTCCGCACGGCTGCAAGGCCCTGCATTTTTTGATGGTCACGAGCGACGGACCAAGATCAGGCGAACCGTATTTCAGGGCATACGCTTGTTCGAGGGTGTACCACTCCGGCGCTGCTTGTCCCCGAAGGGCCCGTTCGAGCATGTCTTTTATTTCGTTGATTTCGGGTATTTCCAGGGGGATAAGCATGGTTATTAAACCCTCCTTTATGCCAAAACCGGAATCACGACATCGGAAACAATTGTTTTCTCGATGTATTCCTTGATTGCCAGAATGGCATTGTTTCGCCAGATACCGCCTTCCGCGTCGAAAAGCGCGATCCTTGGAACGCCGTTCTCGGTTGGCTTGAAGCGCAGGATGAAGCTTGCTTCCGGCTGTTCAACTTCGCGGAACGTCCGATACGGGCGGAGCCGATAAATGCCCTTGGTTTCAACCGAATCCTTTGCCGCACCGGACACGCCGCGGCGAACCTGAATCTCCTGGGAAAGACCGTCATCCCGGGTAATAACCTCGTTCTGGGCAACAACCTTGCTGGCCATTGCAATCACGATATCAAGGTCATTCGACGGAACAAACAGAGCTCGGGCCTTGATGCAGAACTCTTCAGGCGTGATGAATAAATCAAACGGGAATTCCGGAAGATCATCTTCGATGCGTGACTGGAAAAAACAGGACCTTTTCAGGTCTTCATCATCGAACCGGGCACACAGCCGTACGGACTGGTGTGATTCAACCTGAATCATGCACTGATCTAGCATGAGCTGTTCCCGGTTGTTTTTGATGTAATCCAGGAGTCCGGTCAGGGTATACCCGCGAAGGGTGTCCGGGCGTGGGCAAAACATGACAGGCTTGAACGTTTCGCGGGCAAAGAGTATACCGTCGCGCTCTATGGTCTTGTTCTCGTCCGCAAGCCGTTCAATCTCTTTTACTGCAGTGCCGTCCATCAGTTATTCCCTGCCTTTTTTTCAAACGGGATAACCGGAGTCATCCCGTCAAGATCGGGCTGATTGATCGGCCCGTTCACGTATGCTTCTACCGAACGTCCATTAAATGAGAACGTCACGGAAGATTCGTGCGGATTCATCGGTGCAAGGTTCGAAGTAACTTCTACCTTGGTTGTTGCCATGCCACGGTCGGCCATCGGTTTAAGCTTGATCTTGATGTTGATCGTCCGCGTAGCCGTCGCTGATGTATTGTCATCAGCAATGTTTTTCAACGCCTTTGCGAATTCCTCTTCGAAAAGCTCCAGGACTGCCCCATTATTCAGATTTGACAATGTGACCAGTCTGTCATTCTGCATTCCGCTACCTCCTTAAAAAGAAGCTGTTGCCTGGGGCTGGGCGGAGTCGAACCGCCTGACCGTTTGGTCCAAAGAAGAAAAACACCGATGTACAGCCCTAAAAAAAAGAAAAGGTCAGATGTTCTC
>SHOL01000210.1 GCA_004294945.1 Treponema sp. | reverse complement strand
ATTCTGAACAGTACCAGGTGCTCGCCCGGAGACAACTGCAACGGTATGGTTCTGTTTTCTATCTGTACGTCGTCGACAAAAATTTCTGCCGTATCCGGGGCTGCGAGAAACAGCAACGGTGTCGTATCCTTGAGCGCGACTTCCAGTTCAGTGACTCGTGCCTGCTCGACAGTAAACATTCTCACTTCGCTGCGGTACTGTTCGGATACTACAGAAAGCTGGTGCGTTCCCGGCGGGAGGATAACCATATCTTCGGCGATATTGTAGATAGTTTCGTCAACTCTGATACTGACCGGGGATTGTTCTTCTCCGGGATACACCAGTTTCAGGGTAAAACCGCCTTCGTCTGCCAGCAAGGGTTTGATGCGGGTATGAAATATCAGGTTCTCGATATTTTCGGGAAGACCTTTCATAACCGGCAGGAGCCGCAAAACCAAAGGTCCGCTGGAAGGGTTTACAACAGCCGAAAGCACTGTCGAGTAGGGACTGGTTTTTAGCCTGTGGTTTTTCTGGAGCGGAATCTGGATTACGGTGGCAATTCGCGACGGCAGGGTTTGCAGCGCGAGCTGATCGGCACGGTAATCGATTTTTCCGGGGGCCGGGGCAGGCGCAGGTTGTGTGTACAGTCCGTAGGCCATAGAACCGGAATATTCGAGGATTTCCTTCGGCATCCGGATTTCGATTTCCACACCGCGCAGAAAACGGGTGTCCAAGGGAAATACAATGCCTACTGCGTCATTGTAACCCAGTTCGACAGAAGCCGGAGCAGGATTTGCAATGTCAAGGGAGACGACTGTCATTGACCGTACCCGGAACGAATCGGCTGAAGAATGGCTGGCGAGTGCAACGAGCAACATTCCGGTCAAAAAGACACGAGAAAAGTGCATAGTATCAATTCCCTTTTATAAACCCGGTCGGATTTTTCGGAACCCCATTCTCGTGAATTTCAAAATGGAGATGGGGCCCGGTCGATTGTCCTGTCGACCCGACTGTACCTAGAATAGTACCGGATTTGACCGATTGCCGCAACTCGATTTTTATAGAAGACAGGTGTCCGTAGAGGCTTTCCCTGTTTCCCGAGTGCAGTAGTATCACGTAATTTCCGTACACAGGATCGTATCCTGTATCCTTTACAGTACCTGGCGCGCAGGCACGGACCGGCGTTCCTGCCGGGGCTGCCAGATCGATACCCTTATGGAACACCAGGTTGCCGGTTACGGGGTTTTTTCGCATACCGAACGTGGATGTTACCATGCTTCCCGCGAGCGGAAAAATGAATGAGGGAGATAAGAAAAAGGCTCTGACCGTTCCGTTGAAAAGGAGATCGGGAATACAATGTACCGCACGTTTGCCTCCGTCAGGCATATAGAGAGTGAACGAAATAATTGAATCGTCTGCAGGATCGAACGAGGATAAAAGCAGGGTTTCGAGCGGGCTTGAAGAAATGTCCGGCAGATACAGTCCGGGGAGCGTGGGCAAAACCAGCATTTTCCCGGCAATCGGCTCGTTCATTGATGCAATGCGGTTCAAACTCGCGATTGCATCGTAGGGGATACTGCAGCGGGCTGCGATTCCCAGAAGCGAATCCTTAGAGCTTGCGCGATATGCATATAACGATAGTGGGAGCGCATCCCCCGTTTTTCCGGATGCGAGCTCCTCTCGTGCAGCGGATACATCGTCGCTGTATTGCGCGAACACTGGGTTCGTTGCTGACAGAACCGGTATTTCCGGGTAGGGCAGGGCAGCAGTGTCAGCGGTTGCTAATCGCCCCGTGATCAGGAGCGCCAGAACAGGCAGCAACCGGCTGTAAAAACAACGTGCGTGCATCCGCCGTATCAGTGCTTTGTTCTGGTATCGTTCTGCACGCCGAACGCGAGATACCCGTATCCGATAAACGTCAGTACGAGAATTCCAGCTGCAGCAAGTCGTTGATACTGCAGGACAAGCAAAGCAGAAACTGCAATCCCTGTCAGAATAACCGTCTTTCGTACAATCGACAGGATAAATCGGCGCGGATCGCGGAGGTAGGATTGCCTGATTCGGGATGCAGTGAGCATAATGACAAGCAGCGAACACAGTATCGCACATACTGCGGTATATGCGCCCGGGTTAGCATCCGCCAGTTTCCAGAGCGGAAATACAATGATGCATGCTGCCGCAAGACACACAAGCAAAAGAAGCGCCAGCCTGAGTACCGAGGCTCCAATAGCAGCATAGCCTTTCAGAATCTTTTTCAGAATCACCGGTCTGATCCTCCTGTCGGTAGATACCAAAAGCCGATTTCAAAAGTCGGTTGGTTTTTCTCCATGTACATCTAAGGTTGCGCTTTCAAACCTTTCCGAGTTTTGACAACGTCTCACCATACAACGGAACTGTTCTGCGCCGCCAGAGGGCAGACAGCCGGCGGATAAAAAAGGCGTATCCGGACCGGACTCCGGTCGACGGATACGCCTGTACACCCCGAAAAAACCGGGATTGCTGATGTTCGTCAGCCGGCATGCAACCGGCCAGAAAATCACTCTTCGGAAATTGCCTCGACAGGGCACACTCCAGCGCAGGCGCCGCAGCTTACACAGGTATCAGCATCAATAACTCTCTTGTCGTCTTTCTCGCTGATCGCACTGGTCGGGCATTCGCTTTCGCAGGCTGCACAATTGATGCAGGCATCGGAAATTTTGTAGGCCATGAATTATCTCCTTGACGGTTGATGGATAAATAAATACCGTATTCTTCCGGAAAATACAAGATACCGGGCAGCCTGCACCTTCTGTTTTACACAGCTTCCAGTTGTCAATCAGGCTTATCTGGTATTTAATGGATACGAGGGGATACCAGTGCGCGAAGGCGAACAGCTTATAAAGAAGAATTTGGATTTTATCAACATCCTGCCCTCTTGGGCTCAGGAACTGTCGGTCAAGTATTGTTCCAAAACGGCAAATCTGTACTTTATTCATGGGAATATCAGGGATTTTCTTCCTCATAAAATGAACGAGGGCGAATTCATGTTCGTCAAGATACAGGACTACATCTCCGAAGTCCTGTTCGGAAACCGCGACATCATCGTGTTTTACGACAAATCGAGCGGCGTCTCGTTCTGTATGTCCCAAATGGAAAAAGACTACCTGAAAACGATGACCGCCCGGTATCCGAACGTTCCGCACGAGGATTTTCTTTCCAAGGATCCCGTCAAGGCCTTCGATTATCTGGAGCGCTACTTCGTCATGAATATTCCCAACGATGTCCGCATCGTGCTGATCATCGATTATGCCGAAACCATCATTCCCGCCGATGAAATCGGCCACCTTGACGAAGTCGACCGCTACTGCCTGGTTACGCTCAACCGGTGGTCGCACGAACCCCAATTTACCCGGGGCGACATTTCCGTCATCATGATGACAGAAAACCTGACCGACATAAACCCGCGCCTTTCCGCGTCTCCGTCAACGGTAAAAGTATGCATCCCGTTCCCCAGCCATACGGTTCGAACCCAATTTCTTGAATTTCTTGCGAGCCGGGACATGCTCATCCTGGAGCGGGGCCTCAACGCAGAACGCATCGGCGCGCTTACCTCGGGCCTCAACCTTCTGAACTTGAATCAGCTCGTGGCCGAATCCTACCAGGAAGACCGCCCGATCAGCCTGGATTACCTTCGAAACAAAAAACGGGGCATCATCGAAAACGAAGCGGCGGGCTTGCTCGAATTCGTGGATACGGAACACGATCTTTCGTATGTTGCGGGCCACGATTTTGT
>SHOL01000209.1 GCA_004294945.1 Treponema sp. | reverse complement strand
ACAGCGAATTGTGAACATTTTTTGCAACTACAGGAAAAATCGCTTAATTTAGGTTTGAGTAGGTAGACAGGTTGATTTCGGCGCGGCCCCAGGCAATGCGGGATCCTGCTGTTTCGGACATAGCCGAATCAAGAGCCTCGACGAACCGGCTCCTCGAAAGCACGGCCATATCGGAGCCGGAATCGAGCTTTGCAACCAGACTGCTCAGCATGGAGTGCAGACTGTTCCTGTCCGTCGCCCCGATAGCCTCCACGCGGTCGTCGCCCCATGGCGGCCCCACGACGATGCTGAACGTGTCGTTCATCAGCGGAGGAATATACAGGGTTTCGCCCTTTCTCACATAGCTGTCCGGATGATAGCGGTTCGGAAAGAGAAGCACCGTCGTTCCGTCGCTCATGTGGTCGAGGAGAACAAGATGGCAGTCGCGTTCCGGAGAGACCGTAAACGACACCGTTTCGCCTTCCCGGTAATGAAGCCGGCCGTCGGCCGAGGCAAGACCGATGGAGAACTGCATCGGAACCTTTTTCTCCTGTTCCTTCAGATCCATGATCGACGCGATGGAAGTCTTCCATCGCTGCAGAATGGTTTCCTTCTCCGCCTGCGGATATTTGACCATCACCCAGGCAGACCAGTTCTTTCCCTTGCGTTCGGTGCCCTTATCGGAAACGGTGCAGTTCACCAGAGCGAACTCGGGCGCCGATGAAAGGCCTGCTTCGCGGAGCGCAGGAACGATGCCGATGCGTTCCACGAGCATTTCCTTTGCGGCGAGCACCGCCCGCCTGACAGCCTCCTGCTCGTTCGGGGCTTCCGCCGCCATTCCCGGCTCGTACATGAACTCGGTATCGTCCCGGTGCGGATTATCCCACCAGTACGGCTGCTGGGCGAACACCGCCGAAGCGGCAATGAAAAGCAGAATCAGAAAGGCATTGTTTTTTTTCACGGTTGATTTCCCCGTTTTCAATAGTGCGCGCTGACCTTCGCTGACGCCCGCGGGCGTCGACAGTCGTCGACTGACGTCAGTAGCCGATGTTGCATCCGACCATTACATACCCGAAAAGCCCCGGATCGGTCAAGATGTTCAGAGCGCAGATCTGTGCCCCCTTCAGATTCCGAGCGATATTGAGCGCGCCGATCTGAACGCCCCGGACGGTATCCGCAGTATTAATGACGCCGATCTGCGCGCAGTACACTGTTTTCGCCTTGACGATACCGCCTGCCTGAAGACCGTACAGAACGTCGGCGGAACACAGGGCTCCGCATTGTAATCCTCCCACCGTTTCCGCTCCGGCAATCGGGGCGAACTGAATGCCGTACAATTTTTGATTTGACGTGTGCAAAATGCCAACCTAAAGGCCGGCGATCATATACCGTTCCGGAAAAAGCAGAAGCGGAGAAAAAAGACTGAGCTGAATGATGGAAAAAGGCTGATAAGGGGTCGACGTTTTCGGGCCGGATTCCTTGCCCGGGGAGGCAGAATTGTCCGACATCTTCACGCCAGAATCCGTTGGAATAGATTCGGCTTCAAAATCGTCAATATCTTCTATTTCACCGTCATCGCCGTCGCCGTCATCTCCATCATCGCCGTCGCCGTCGCTCAGACCCGACTTTGCGAACGAGGCGTCGATGTCCTTGAGGGAATTGACCAAGGCGGTCTTCAGATGTCCAGAGATGGAAGAGACAAGGGGCTTTATCTCGCCGCCCTGAGCGGTTGGCGAACCGGTCGATCCTGTGGGCGCTGTCGATCCAGTAGAAGGAGCCGCCGATCCTGGTGATGGTAGCGAGGCAGTTTGAGCGGCAGTGTGGGATGTTATTCCCGGTTGAACGCGGGAGACACGAACGTAGAGCGCAATCCTGTCGCCGGAACCTGTAACAGACACCGCATGCTGGCGGATGCCGCGGTCGAGCGCATACGAAGTTGTCACGCCGGGCAGCCAGGCTGCCAGTTCGGCAAAAGTCACGATGCCATCGGCGCCCTGGTCTGCTTTTCCGGAAAGACCTTCGAGCAGAAAACGGGTGAAAACGCCGTTCCGTCCGCCTGCATCTTCGTAACTGTACCAGCCCGCCTTTGTGGCAAACAGCGCAAGGGACGCATTAACCGCAGGATTGCTTTCCACCGTTGCGGGTGTTCCGGTCGTTCCAGAAATGCCGACAATCGAGAGTCCTTTTGTAGTAGACAGGTGTTCGCGGCATGCGTCCAGGGCGATTACGACCTTGTGCAAGCCCCTGTCGGTAAATACAGAAAGCAGGGACGGAAGGAGTATTCCCGTTTCGGACAGACGCGTTACGGCCGCATCGACCGGAAGCAAAGTCGCTCCGGATGCAGTGGTAACACCGTGTCCGCTGAAAAAGAAGAAAATTGTGTCTTCGGGTGTAACCAGTTAAGATAAAAGATGCAGGCGGTTTTCAATATTCGTTCTGCTGGGAAAATCCTGATTACGGTAATCGACATCATCGCGGAGCACAAAAACCTTGTCCCATCCTTCGGCAGAAAGGCGTGCCCCGATATCGGAGGCGTCGTTTCGGGGCGTGGAAAGTCGAACTATTGCAGGGTCGGCGTACTCGTTAATGCCGATCAGAACGGCATAGCGTTTTCCCACAAGGGGAAGTTCGGAAGCGAACGCCGAGACGGACAATACAACAGCACAGATGCATAGAGCTGCGATTCTATGTACAGAAATTTGTGGAGCATACTGCATACCGGAAACCTTCCGCGGTTTTTTATAGTAGGGCACCGAGGAAAACTAACCGAGTTTTTCAAGGTGCCCAGTAAAGCTATCATACCATCCAGCGTTTGGGTATTCAATCGCAGACAGTAGATATCTGGTATAACACCTGAGGCGGAACTAAATGACCGGGTATGCTCAGACATTCAGCTCCTTAGGCATTCAGCTCTTCGTGCAACCCTTCGACCATATACACTACTAATTCGCAAATATTCGTTACGTGATCGCCAAGGCGCTCAAGAAAGGCCGAAACCCGGATCAGCCTGGTAATTTCGGTAAACTCTTCTTCTGTCCTGGGTGTATTACCGAAAGCGCCTTTGACGAGTTCTTTGTGGAGAGCATCGATTTCGGTATCCCGAAGGGCGCACGTACGAGCCGCTTCAGGATCATAGTTGAGGAACGCAACCACTACATCTGAAAGCATAATGCAACCGATATCTGCCATTTTTCCGAGAATTTCGAATTGGCGAATTCGTTTCGAGTCCTTGAATTTAATGGCAGCTTTTGCCAGATGAACGCTGTAATCGCCGATTCTCTCCAAGTGATCCAGCAATTTAATCGTTGCGACCAGTTCGCGCAAATCGCGCGCAACCGGTTGGTGAGTCGCAATCAGAATTGCAACCTGGTCTTCGATTTTGGTTTGCATCGCATTGATAACCGGATCGTCTGCCTTTACGGCCTGAGCAAGAGTTTCGTCCCGTTCTCTCAAGGCGGTAACGGCTTTTTCAAGATCCTCGCGAACCCGTGTTCCCATGACCAGAACATCATGATGAATCCGGTTCAGTTCTTCTTCAAAATGCAGTCGGGATACTGGCATATATACTCCTGTGACGTTCGAAACTCAGCCGAATCTTCCGGAAATATAGTTTTCCGTGCGCTTGTCGGTTGGGGTAAAAAAGATCTGGCGCGTTTCGCCCATTTCTACCATCACTCCGTTCAAAAAGAAGGCTGTTTTATCCGATACGCGACCAGCCTGCTGCATATTATGTGTCACGATAATAATCGTATACGATTTCTTGAGTTCCTGCAAAA
>SHOL01000208.1 GCA_004294945.1 Treponema sp. | reverse complement strand
AACAGAATCCCCGCCGGCAGGCAGCCAGTCCAGCGAGTACGGCTCGTTAGCCTCTGCTTGCGCATAGGTTTCAAGCAGAGCTCCAAGGGTAATTTCATCAGAGCTGCCGGATCTGACGGCATCCAGACACCGGCGCAGGTATGTACAAGAGGCAAGTACCAGAAGAACCAGATTTCCCTGAACTGCGTACCGCCCGTCCTTGACGCCCTTGAGTACAGTTTCAAGCCCATGCGCAATCTTTTCAACTGTTGCGAACTTGAGCATTCGCGAAGACCCCTTGATTGTATGCAGGGCTCGCATCAACGATGAAAAAGAATCCTGATTGCCGGCATCCTGCTTGAGCGACAGGATGGACGATTCGACAATTTCGATGTTGTCGCCGGTTTCGCCGAGAAAACTTTCGACGAATGCTTGTCGGTCAGTGGACATGTCGAGCCCCTTTTACGGACAGCTTTTCTGTCCATTTTTCACTGATATCGCGGAAATACTTGCAGTCGAATCCTTCAAGCAAAAATTCTGCACCCGATAAACCGTTGCTGCCGTTACATCCGATATCTCTGGCAACACTGGCAAAATCGAGGCGAGAACGCTCAGGATCGGCCGAAGCGGAGAGTATTGCCCGGTGAAATCGGGCAATCCAGAATGCAGGATGATACGACAGACAGCGGTCGAACAGGGCACGCGCCTCGTCGGTAGACCCTTCGCACATATATATATATCCTGCAAGAAAATGCACAGCGGGATGCTGTTCTGCGGAAATCCGGTCTGTATTGCCGGAAAGTTGTACTCCCAACTCGATCCGGGCCTGGCTGGTTTCTCCAGCATTGGACAGAATAAAACACTTCTCCAGACGTTCGAGGAGGCCCTCCCGAAAACCGGAAACAGGCTCCAGGTCTTGAGCCCAAGACGGCTTGCGCACGCCCGGCTCACGCGACCGCGGCGCGCTGGGCACCGGCACCCCCGGCTCGCGTAATTGACGCACACCAGGTGTCTGCAGCTCGCGCGGCAGTCGCAAATGCGTCGGAGGCGCCTTCAAGCCTCTATTCTTCTTTTCGGTTTTTACAAAATAGTACACGCCAGAAGTCTGGGAAAGCTCAAGTTCATCATGTTCAAACAGCGGAACTTCGGATGCTGACAAAAAAAGAATTCCGCCACGCTTCAATTTTCGCACTACAGCATCTACAACGAGGGACCGAACCGATGCATCAAGATAGATCAACACATTCCTGAGCATAACAAGATCGAGACTGTCAGGAATTTCGGCGTAGTCGCAGGTGGACAAATCAATGCGGGCAGTATGCACACCCTCGAGAACAGCCTGATCAAGGGTTACCGAGAGCGGATTACGCGATACGATCCAGGGTTCGATAAGCCAATGATAACCGGAGCCCTCTTCCCTGAAAGAGCCGGAACGAAAAACACCCAGAGACAGGGTTTCAAGCGACTGGCGATTGATATCGGACGCCCATATAGCGACGCTCGAAAAGCCGGCCGGACCCGAATGCCTTCTGGCAAGAAGCGCAAGGCTGACTGCTTCCTCGCCCGAAGAACAGGCAGCGCTCCAAGCCCTGAACGACGATTTTTTGGCGGCGGTTGCTAGCGAAGGAAGAATTATGCGGTCAAGGAACGAAAACTGGCACTCATCACGGAAAAAAAAGGTTTCGCCAATGGTAATTTTCTGGATAAAAAGATCCCGTTCGTCCGAATCGTGCTTGAGCCGCTCAAGATACAGAATTTCTCCGATTCCGACAGAGAAAGCGCGTTCAGCTACAAACCCAAAAACCTGGGAATACAATGTTTCGGGCAGTCTGATACCGGCTATTTCGCGAACATATCGGGAGACAGCCGATTGGACTGCAGGCGAAACGGAAGAAATCATAAAGGAAAACCTCCGCACAAGGTGCGAATGCGCGCAGGAATATCAGAAAGCGAAAGTACTTCAGATGCAGCCTGAAGCTCTATGGCAGCCTTCGGCATTCCAAAAACAGACGCGGTTTCTTTGTTCTGGACAAGCGTATAACCGCCGCAACGAATGATATCAGCACAGCCTGCAGCTCCATCGCTGCCCATCCCTGTAAGGAGGATCCCGAGCAGACGGCTTCCATACACGGCTGCGGCCGAAGAAAATAGTTTGTCGACCGCAGGTTTTTGATTGAACAGCGGATCGCTGTCTTCCAGCTGGATCGAATTGCCCGAAATCACCGTATGGACACCCACTGGTGCAATCATGACGCAACCGGGACCAGGTACCGGGCCTTCGGAAGCCAAGCTCACCTTTAAACGAGTCTGCCCTTGAAGCCACTCGGCATAACTTGCATCGAAACCGCATTCCAGATGTTGCACCAACACAATACCTGATCCAAGTTCGGGGCCCAAAGCGGCTAAAATCTCGGAAACCGCAACCGGTCCGCCCGTTGAAGCGCCCATCACAACCAAACCGATGGTGCCTGCCCGGTCATGAGCAGAAACAGCCCGGCCCGGCGAGGAAAACCCGGAACCGGAAAAAAAAATACGTTTTGCCTCGGATGCTGCAATTATTTTTTTCCGGAATTCTTCAATAAAGACAGGATTATTGTATTCAGCGATCGAAGGCTTATGCATAATGTCTATGGCGCCGTTCGCAATAGCGGAAAAACTTGCAGGGCCGTCCAGCTGGGATGAAAACACAATAATCGGAACTGGACAATCAGACATGATTTTCTGTGTAGCGGTCAATCCGTCCATCACCGGCATATTGATATCCATGATAACGACATCGGGAACAAGGTCGCGGGCAAGTTCGTATCCTGTCTGGCCGTTCGATGCAAGCCCAACAACCTGAAATCCGGCCTGTTCAAGCCCAACTTTGAGTATTCCCCGCGCCAGAGCACTGTCGTCGACCAGCAGTATTCTCATGTTTCTCCATCAGGCGTCACAGCCCGCATCAGCAGTTCGAACGGATCGACATACCAGTCGATTCCGCCGTCTTCAAAGCTCACTCCCCGTATCCCGGTCTGTGAATACAGAACGCCGACTGCCCCCGGAACCGGTTTTCTGCGCGATCGGGGAAGGACTTTCAATCCCGTTTCTCCGGACAGCCTGAAGGCAATATACTTCGCACTGAACTGGCAATCTCCTGTAGACAAGTGCTCGGGCAGCATCTTCAAGTGCTCGGACAGTATTTTCAACTGATCGGGACGCATACCCGACGTACTTGCGAATACGGCAGCCGGAAACGAAAAATCGCTTTTAACCGCAAACAGATTCCTGCACAGCGAATCAAGATCGAATACCGGAACACGTTCGCCTTCGACATCGAGCGTAGTACGACAAAAAAAGGAGTCCCTCCCTGCGGGCAAACCGTCGAAATACCGGCACGCTATGCACCAGGGAGAATCCAACAAAATTGAAACAGAGCCCCAGCTGGTCTTGATGATGCGCTCAGTGGCGGCAGTCTCACGAAGATCCGACATCAACTGCAAGCCTTTCAAGAATCGAATGAATATTTAGAACAAACACATCCCCCCGCGAGGACGTGACTGCGCCAAGAAAAAAAACAGCAGACTCGTCGGGGGCGCTAATGCGATGAAGATCGGATTCAGGCACCGTTAAAAATTCGCAGACATCGGTAATACGCAAGGAAACTTGGTCGCCGGGGACAGAGAGCAGCAAGGCAGTCGATCCCTTCAAGGGATCCCTGCCGAACAGGACTTCAGGATCCAAAACAACAAAGGGCTCTCCATGCCGATTCAAAAGTCCCCGTACCCAGGTCGGGACGAAGGGTACTGGAT
>SHOL01000207.1 GCA_004294945.1 Treponema sp. | reverse complement strand
CAGATCGGCTCTGCGTTCACGTTTCCCGGCGGCACACTGATTTCGCGCGATGCGACGGAAATTACTGAATATATCGAGTATGACGGCGTCCGTACTGCGTTTTCGGCCCTGCACCTTCGGGAAAACGCGCTAGTCTCGTTCAGGACTCCGGGCGGATCGATCGATCTGCGGACCCTGTCCCGCCTTGCGCGCCAGGCCTTTCCCGGACAGGCCGTGCTCCCGGTTTCTGTCCGCGTGCTGACGCGCGACACTCTTGCCGTCGCAGTCCCGGCAGAACGGCCTTCCTCCTGCTCGTCGGCCGCAGCGGCAGCCGTGTGCGCAGCCATAGCTGCCGGATCGTGCGATTCCGGTGCGCTCGTTCTGTTCGGGCCTGAAAAAATAGGCGCACGGCCCGACGAAGCTATCGCCCGCGACCGCGACAATTCGCGGCGGCTTGCGGTGGAGTGGGATGCAGAAGACAATGATTTTTCCGTTATCGGTTCAGGCGGCTATGTATTCGAAGGCAGGTTCGACGCGCCGTCGGACTGACCAGGCAGCCGTGCAGCACAATCGCTGTGCGCACTGCGTTACGGAACGAGCGCCGATAAGATCGACAAAAACACAGCACTTCCGATCATGGCGAGCCCCGCGGAATGTACTGGCGTAACCAGGACCTCGTCGGGATTTTGATACTCGCCCCAGTACGCGGCGCCGATTGTACAGAAAGAACCGGCTGTCATCAGAATCGCCGTTGCACTATCCGGAATGCGAAGGTTCCGGTTTGGCTTTACTGCTTCAAGTCCGTTAAATAAAATAGCCCGCGTTTCGATGCCGTCGGATCGGAGAACCGGAGCTTCACGCTGAAATACCGGGACGTCCGGCTCTGAGAAGACAGTATCGGCCGGGTTTTCGGCAAGAGCAGGTCCTGCCGCCGGCGCACTGTCTGCCGCCGGCGCACTGTCTGCCGCAAGCGCACTGTCTGCCGCCGGCGCACTGTCTGCCGCCGGCGCACTCTGATCGGTCGATCCTTGGATTGCAGCGCCCGGTCCGACAACCGGCCGGGTAGACCAGAAACCGGATATCTGATCGGTTATCGGTTTTTTCTCCAGCGGAGCCGGTTCCGCATACTCAATGCGTGCTGAGCCGCTCGCATCAGCCGGTTTCTTTTCGAGCTGCCGCTCAACCATTTCCCCGCTTTCCACAACTACGAGCTCGGACACCGGATCCTTAACCGGATTTACCGCAACGCTTCCTTCAAAGCAAAACACGCGGCTAAGAATCGCCGTTCCAGGGGCACTTTCAGAAACTGGAACAGCAATCACATCGCACCCGAAATCGGTACCGCGCACCCCTGCTACCAGAGATGGAGACGTTATCCTGAACGATTTTGAACCGGAGAGCTTGCCGAGTTTCGCACGCACGCGCCCATAATACAGCTCGCCCTTTGTTTCGCCCCCTGTACCGGAGGTTTCGCACCGGAACGAGGTGTTCTCGGCAATCTGTACGGAGGCAGCCACATTGTTTATATAGATCTCTATAAAAGTAGAAGGAGCAGTTTGTAGAATATCGCCAGATGCAAGCTCGAAGCCGATCACGTCGGCGGAAGCGACATCTTTCTTTTGCACCGTTCCGGAACGAACCAGATTAAAGGAAGAACCTTCCGCAAACACAATACGCGCCCAAGGCTCTGCCACAGCCAGGCTGAGCGAAAATACAATACATACCGCAAGTGCGGGGAGTCTTTTTTTTCCTGTCATCTTGATATATTATAGATACCTATGAGCCGGAACACAAGCAGGATCGACATATCATGCACCGACGAAGAGATTGCCAACATCCTGCACCGCTCGACCGGTCCGGCAGCCGGCCAAAGAGCCGGACAGGCAGCCAGCCAAATGGGTGGCGGCGCAGCGAACGATCAAACGATAGCCGGACAGGCAAACAATCGTCCCGTTCCAACAGCCGGTCTCGCCGGGACGCACACCTGCCGGTATAACCAGAACGAAGACCAGTTCCTGCTGCTCGCCGAACCGATCACCGTACCTTCGCTCCCCGTCCATCACGACATAGAAAACCCGAATCCGCCGCAGGGATATACCGCCGTCATCCAAACCCTCGCCGAACGCATCGCAACCCTCGTACCCGAACTGCTGTCGGGCATGAACTGGTTCTTCGATCCCTTTTCGATACACACGCCTTCGTTCTACCGCATCGTCCCCAGCGCCGACCGCGTCTATCTCAAGGTGGTCCTCATCGACCTCGCCTGCCGGCCGCTCGAAAGCGAAATTCTGGAGCAGGGAACGAATACGCATACGCATGCCTACCGGACGAACCGGCTCTACTTTGAAACCGACTACTACCCGCTCAAGGACTTCGAACCGGGACAGAACGTTCTCACGCTCGACCAGACGATCCCGTTCACCTGGAAAGGGGAGTCGGGCCAGGGCTACATGCTGCACGGCATCTGGATGGACTCGGACATCAACAAGTTCTTCAGCAAGCTCATTCTGCCCGAAGGCAAGAGGAACCATCCCTACTACCCGTTCACCTGCAAGCAGCACTGCATCAGCATGAACGCCTGGGGGATCGAGAATCCCGACCTCCTCGCGCGCATGACCGAGCTCGTCCGCCCGAGGCTCGACGACATACTCGAAGATCTCCAGAACGCAGCCTTTTCCGAACTGCTTCCGCTCTACCGGGAAATCAAAAGCACCGTTCCGGCCGAACTCGGTTCTCGCTGGAACGCTCTGACCGTCAAACCCTACCTGAACGAACGTGAACAAAAGGAGTACACCGTTGAATTTTAACAACCCGCCCTTTGCCGCAGAAAAAGACATCGCCGGACTCAAAGTAACCGTCATGGGCCTCGGCCTCAACGGCGGCGGACTCGCCACCGCCCGCTTCTTCGCCTCCCGGGGAGCGCTTGTCACCGTCACCGACAAAAAAAGCGAACAGGAGCTCGAACCTTCCCTGCGCGCCCTGGCAGACCTTCCGGGCATCCGCTACGTCCTCGGAAAACACGAGCTTGCCGACTTTGAAAACGCCGACACCGTCATCAAAAACCCCGGCGTCAAGCTGGAAGGAAACCCCTACCTCGAGCACGCCCGCTCCATCGAAACCGACGTCTCCGTCTTCCTCCGGTTCAGCAAAGCCCCGATCATCGCCGTCTCCGGCAGCAAGGGAAAATCGTCCACCGTTAGCGCAATCCAGTTCGGCCTTAAAGCCCTCGGCCGCGACTCCTGGCTCGGCGGAAACATCACTGTAAGCCCCCTCACCTTCCTCGACTCGACCTCCGAACGCACCCCGGTCGTCCTGGAACTTTCAAGCTGGCAGCTCGCCGACCTCAAAGGCCGCGCCCTCCTCAAACCGCGCGTCGCCGTCCTCACCCCCGTCATGAGCGACCACCAGAACTGGTACGGCGGCATGGAACCCTACGTCGCCGACAAAAAACTCATCTACGCCGACATGCAAAGAGACTCCTGGCTCCTGTGCAATCGTGACGACGAATGGGGTCCCGTCTTTGCGCGCGAAACAAAAGCGAATGCCGTCTGGTACAGCACACAAGAACTACCTCCGGATCATGACGGCGCCTGGATTGCATGCGATGGACGGGGATTCATGCGCATACAGGGTTCGATCCTCGATCACCGTTTTAACGAGCCGGTCGAAATCCTTCCGGCCGAACTCGCGGTCCCGGGGAGCCACATGAAGCAAAACATCCTGAACGCGGCGCAGTCACTGGTCCTGTTCGGTGAAGAACCTGCAGCAGTCGGTCCTGCCCTCGCCCGCTTTCCCGGCAT
>SHOL01000206.1 GCA_004294945.1 Treponema sp. | reverse complement strand
TCGCCTATCGCCAGCTTCCGTTCCTTACCGAAGACAAGCGTGAACGGCTTCGGGCGTTCGACACTGACGCTTCGGCTTCGTTTTTTTCGCTGTACCAGTGCGCGCCGATAGCTCAGCGCACGCCGGTGACTCAGTGCACGCCGGTGACTCAGTGCGCGCCGATAGCTCAGTGCGCGCCGGTGACTCAGTGCGCGCCGATAGCTCAGTGCGCGCCGGTGAATCCGGGATGCGGAGCCGTCTTTTCCGTCTCGGAACGCAGTTTTTCGGGGTATTGCACGACGCATAGTTTTTTTATGCGCTGTGCACAGGACGCAGGTATAGCCGGCGGCGCTACTGATCCCGCCGCGGGCAACACCGGTGCGGGCAGTGTTGGTGCCGGCGGCGCTACTGATCCCGCCGCGGGCAACACCGGTGCCGGAAAACTTCCCCGCTATCCGCTTTCCGATCCCTACCGGACCGAACGGGCATGGCTTTCGGGCGACGAAACCGCACCCTTCCCGGAACGGCTCTATCCAGCCCAAAAAGACGGTGTTACCGCATGGAACGCCTACGGCCCGGAAAAAGAACGCTCGTTCCTGACCGGTTCCTTTTTCCCAAGCGCTCCGCTTTTGGCCGATGCACTTGCAGCAAACCAGTTCACCCGGGGCAAACCCCGCATTACCGCAACCGCGCTCGGAACGTTTGCACTGTGCCGGACAAAATGGCTGCTGGGAACCGTGCTCGGCATCCGGAAAGAAACAGCCGACGCGGAACTCCCGGACGAACGCAACCTGGGACTACTGTTCCACAGCGTCCTGAGCGAAACCTACGCGAAAATCAGACAGCGGGACCACATCTTCATGGCAGCTCACACAGACGAGTACAAAAAATGGGCCGCGGAACTGGCGGAAAATGCGACCGCAGACAATGCCGAATTCCGCGGACCGCTTGCGGCGCCGCTTCTTTCCGCGTTCTCGAAACGGGTAGCCGACGGTATTGCCGGACTTATCGACGCAGACGCGAAACTGCTCGACGGCTGGATTCCGGAGCTTCTTGAGCGCAAAGCGTCATTCGAATACGGAAACCTGTCTTTTTACGGCGTTATCGACCGCATATCGCGCCGCCCGTCCGACAACGAACTCGTACTGATCGACTACAAAAGCGGCCGGGTTCCCGCAAAAAAAGACTGTCTTCCCGGCGAGGACGGCTCGCTGCGGGACTTCCAGATACCGATGTACCTCTTTCTTGCCGAACACGACCCGGAAAGCCCCTACGCGGGCGCGAAAATCGCCGGCGCCTGGTTCGGCAACCTGAAGGCTGCAAAATACGACATGATCGTCAATGACTCCGACACCATTCCCGTCGAAAGCCGCTCGAACAGCGTGCCCCGGAGCGAATTCGCCCCGGCCGAAGCAGCGTGTCTGGAAATGGCGCACACGTTCGCCGGCGCCGTCCGGTCGCTGGACTTCAGACGGCCGGAAACACTCCCCTGGAGCGAATGCGCTTCCTGCGACTTTCGGAAGATTTGCAGATACATCTATGCAGTGAGGCCCTGATGACACACTTCGACCAGCTCCTCGACACCCTTGACCCCGACCAGAAAAAAGCGGCGATCTCGACCGCAAACACCGTAATTGCGGCTGGAGCCGGCTCGGGAAAAACCCGCGTACTCGCAACACGGTACCTTAACCTGCTGATCAATCGAAAAATTCCCGTGGACGAAATCTACGCCCTGACCTTCACGCAAAAAGCCGCCTCCGAAATGAACGCCCGCATCTATGCAAGCCTCGCTTCCGTCTCCAATCCCGAAGCGCACGAAGCCCTGAACAGCTTCGACAAGGCAAATATCAGCACGATCGACGCCCTGTGCAACAAAATTGCCCGAAAAGCCTGCGCTGCGTACGGAGTCTCGCCGGATTTCCGGATAGACAACAACGAAGCAATAAAACTTGCGGACAACCTGGCCCTGCCGTATTTTATCGAACACCGCGCCTCGCCCGCCATCAGACAGCTCATGAAGCGGTTTTCGCTCGCCGACCTGCCCGGAGCCCTCTTTACCGAGCCCATGATCCGCTGGTCGACGGTGTCATCGCCGCTCGATTTCGACGCATTCTACCGCACCCAAAAACAGGAAATCGCCGCACGCTTCAGACCAACCGCAGAAAAAATCGTTCGCATCCTGTCGAGGCTGTCGGATCTCTGCCACATCAAAAACGCAACCACAGAAGCGGTTCTCAAACACCTGAAAACCATCCCCGAAGTCCCGGACAGCACAGACAGGGAAGCACTTATCTCCTTCATCGCCTCCTATGAAAACATCAACACTGTGAGGATGCCTGGGAACGTAGCAAAGAGCGAGCTCGTCGAACTTAAAGAACTGCTTTCACAGCTTCGATACTCGATTTGTCCGGATTTCAGCGCACTCGCAAACTGGGTGCTCAACGAGTCTCTGCTAAAAGAAACGCTCGATCTCCTCTCAGGCTTCCAGGACCTGTATCTCCGGGCCAAACGGACAGCCGGCATACTGACCTTCGCGGACGTATCCCGCATGGCCGTCGATGCCCTTACCGCAGACCCGGATCTCCGCTCGGCCTGGAAGCGCAACACAACCGCGCTCATGATCGACGAATTCCAGGACGACAACAGCCTGCAGCGCGACCTGTTGTACCTGCTGGCTGAACATCCAGACCGGCGCGAAACGAGCGTTCCCCGGCCTGACGAGCTCTGCCCGGACAAACTGTTCTTCGTCGGTGACGAAAAGCAGTCCATCTACCGGTTCCGGGGCGCAGATGTTTCCGTATTCCGAACGCTCTCCGCAGAACTCGCCCCCAGCAGCGCTGAAAAACCGCCTGAGCTTGCGACCAACTACCGAACCGAACGGCTTCTCCTTGAAGCCTTCAACGAAATATTTCCCCACGTGTTTTTGCGCGCGGGAGGAGCCGCCCCGATACCGCTGTACGAAGCAGAATTTACTCCGGTCGGCATTTCCCGGAACACCCCGGGACTGCATCCCGGACTCGAAGTGCTTATCATAAACGAACAGAATTTCAATGCCGAAGATCCGGCGCAGTTGTCGGCAGCGCATACCGAAGCCGCAGAAATAGCCTCGCGCATCCGAAACATCCGCGATTCAGGGTATCTGGTGCGGGACGGTCCCAGCGTCAGACCGTGCGACTGGAACGATTTCGCCATCCTGTTCCGGTCCGGAACTCGCCAGCATCTGTATGAAAAGTACCTCCGTGAAGAAGGAATTCCCTACCGGACCGAAAGCCTCCGGGGACTGTTTTCAGACGCGCCGGTAAATGACCTCTACGCAATGCTTCGGCTTGCCGTCTATCCGGAAGACAGCACCGCCTACGCGACCGTGCTCCGGTCGCCCTTCGTTCGTCTCGGCGCCGAAGGGTTCGCGACCGCAATGATCAGGCGAAACGGAAAAGAACCCGGATCCCGCCTTCCGCCAGACGTATTCGACGCCGGAACCGAGGAGCTCCTCGGTAAATCGGACAGGCTACGCTTCGCGCTCGGCCGCGAGTGCTTCAACCGGATCAGGGACATGGCGGACCGCGTCCCCGCCTGCGAAATCGTCAGCCACCTCTGGTATCGGGAAGGATACCGGTACGCAGTGCTTTCTGAACCGGGACTTGAACGCTACACGGAACTCTACGACTACTTTTTTGAACTTGCCCGCCAGGCGGACGAACGCGGCGACACGCTCGCGACCTTCCTCGACGATATAGCCCGCCTTATGGAGACCGGAGAAAAAGTCGAGGGACTCGACGTTCCCGTCGAACAGACCGGCGGCGTCCACATGAT
>SHOL01000205.1 GCA_004294945.1 Treponema sp. | reverse complement strand
TCGTATCTGTATCTCGCCATGGCAGCCCACTTCGACGCGAACGCTCTGCCCGGCTTCGCAACCTGGATGAAAATCCAGGCGGCCGAAGAATGGGAGCACGGCATGAAATTCTACGAATTCCTCAACGAAGTTGGCTCGGAAGTCGAACTGGCCGCAATCGCCCAGCCCCCGCTCAAATTCGGCACCCCGAAGGAAATCTTCGAACAGGTATACGCCCACGAGCAGGGAGTCACCGCATCGATTAACACAATCTACGAACTGGCAAAAGCCGAAAAGGACCCGAAAACAGAGATCATGCTCCACTGGTTTATCAACGAGCAGATCGAAGAAGAAAAGAACGACCGCGACATCCTCGACATGCTCGAAGCCGCGAATAGCCCGTTCGGTCTCCTCCAGCTCGACCACATCCTTGGAAAGCGAAAAGCGGACTGACAAGATTCCAGTCCAATCGACCAGGCCCGCAGGACGAACCCGGCCAAGCCGGAACATCTCGCCCATGCAGGGTCTGCACCGCCGAACTGCATCCCGAACCGGGACGCAGTTCGGTTTTTTTTTGCCCTGTTCACGTCCTTGCATCTTCGACAACTGCATTCACCGCGAAACGAGGCAGGGAACGCTTCTGCAATCAGTCGAACGAGACGGATAGCCCAGCGGTCAGTTGTGCGCCGGGCATCGGATAGCCTTCGATCGTCTGATACGAAGCGCCGGCGAGGTTCTCTGCCTTGAGGTAGAGTTCGGCAGAAGCTGATTTGAAAGAATAGGTGTGCGACAGGGAGGCAGAGAGGGTCGCGAAGGGCGGAAGAGAAATTGTGTTGTACATGGTAGTCCAGCGTTCGCTTTCTGCGTGGGCGGAAACCGACGCGAAAAGGTCTCCAAAGCGCGCCGAAAGGGAAAGGTCGGCACGATGCATGCTCTGATACGGGACGCGCAGCCGGTCCCGTTCAGTATACCTACCGGTACGTATACGGGAATCGAGAAACGAGTACAAAGCCGAAACACGCCCCACCCCTATCTTTCCCGATTCCCAGCGCGCACTCGCGCCCCAATACCAGGCTTCTCCCAGATTCATCGGTTGCAGCCTGCTCTCCCCATCCTCGCCTCCCGACGCCCAGATAATCGCGTCTTCCAGACTCGACGCGTGCGCCGACAGTTCGACCACCTCGGCAAGCGCCGAAAGCACACCACCAGAAACGCCCGACCGACGGTACGAAAACCCGATGTCTGCGCCAAAGCCGCGTTCGCTTTTCAGATCGGGATTTCCCGCCCCGCCCCCGCCTGTCCAATACCGGTCATTCAGCGTCGGCAAGCGGTAAGCGGCAAAGACGTTCGCCTTGAGCGCCGTCGAATCAGTGACGAACCATGCGATGCCGGCGCGGGGAACCGGCACAACTCCCGATCCTGACACAACAAACCGCGACGACGGACTGACAAGAACGCGGCCGGCAGTCTGCCAACCTAAGGGTGGGCGCCAGTCAGCGCCCATCCAGAATGCGCCGTCGGCGTCGAGCACCGTATCCTGTACATTCGTTGAATCTAGAACAGAAAATCGCCCGTCGAAGCCGGCAAGCATCTGTACATCGGCAGAAACAAACAGATTCGTATTCCCCAGCGCGGAAACGGTATGCAACCGGTGGACCGAATCTTCGGAGGCGGATTCCCAGCCGAGCAGCGAAAACGTATGCGAAACGGAACAGGCGGCCGAGACTTCGTCAATCAAAAACCGTTTCGCGTCGACCGAAACAGAGGCCGTCGACTGAACATCTTTCTGATGCCCCGTATACCCTGAATAGAGCTTTCCTGCAACATTCTTTTCGGCAGCATACGCATGCACCGCAGCATTCACCTTCAACACAGGCGAAAACGCCATCGAAGCATCAAAACCCGCACCGCCGTCCAGCACCTCGCTGCCGTCAAGCCTGACCGCACGGCCGAACTGATCGAAGGCACGATAATGATTTCCGGCGCGGGTCGCAAACCCCGATACCTGCCATGAAAGCACGCGATCGGCGTCGGGAAAGGCCGAAGACCCGGACACGGAAGCCGAATACCGCTGGGTATCCGCAAAATCGGCCGGTTTGCCTGCCGGGAGCTGGGAAAGAGAAGATACGCCTGCGCGGACGCGCGATGAGCGCCCCGCTTCCGGCAGGGTGATGATGTTGACCGCACCACCGATCGAACCGGAAGAAGCACGCACAGCGCTTGCCGCACCGGAGATGATTTCAACACACTCGACCGATGCTATGTTTATAGAAGAAAGATCGAAATCTCCCGAGCGGGCGGAATTGACGGGAATCCCGTTGATAAAATATGCGATCCTTCCGGAACCGAAACCGCGGAGGCTGATGCCCGACACCATGCCGTATCCGCCGTTACGGGTAACTGCAGCGCCGGTGGATGACAAGAGGAACCCTGCAAGATCGAGAGGCTTGACTTCGTCTATCGAAGCACGGTCAAGCGTGACTGTCGATCCTGTTTCTTCCTTTTCCCTGACCACTGTGATGCCTTCGTCCTCGATTACCGGGACATCCTCGATCGAACCGGCTTCGGGTGCGGATTGTCCCGAAAGCGGCAGGCAGAGAACGGCACATGCGCAGCACAAAATTGCAATGCAGGCTGATTTCATTTTTTGGTATACGTGCCGGTATACCCGAAGTAGCCGTTGGTGACAGTATACTCGGCTTCCGCCTCGGCCTGCGTCGCAAAACCGTTGTTGGAACCGCCGGCTTTGTAGGGACTCGCCTCTTCGACCGAAGTATCGGTGAGATTTTCCCAGTACACGACGTAATACGAATCCTTGGCAGGACTTTTTCCGGGGAGAACGTAGGCGATCTTCAGGGTCAGATAGCCGGACGCATTAGCGTCGCTCAAGGTACGGACATTGACGATTTCTCCGCTAAATTGTTCTTCCCCTTTATACTGGTAGGAGAAGGCGGTTCCGGTTACCGAAAATCCGTCGTTCCATTGTGATTCCCACTCGCCTTCGAGAAAGGGGACGGAAACGGTGGGTGCCTGCCTTACCGGTTCGTCGGTTTTGTCCGGTTCGAAGGTGCAGGAAGCGGCTGAAAGGGAGAGGATCGCGGCACAGAGGGCGATACCAAGAGAATGCGCGAATACGCGTCCAGTGTTGCGCAGGGAAGCGCACGCAGAGAAAAGAGGGGATTTCATAGATTACTCCGGCCGGCTCCGAATCCGCGCGGAACCGGCGTGCAGTGAACTCATACCAAAGTTTCCTGGCTTGAGGGTGCTTCTGCATGCGCGAGGCCGATGAGCCGGCGGCCAATACATCGGCAGCCTGCGAGTCGGCGCTCGGCAGTGAGTTTTTCCTTTTCCGTACAGTCTTCCCGTTCTTCCGCCCGGGCCAAACCGACGGTCCGGCAGGACGGATGCTTCCAGTGCAAATACGGAATCGTTCCCTTTCACAGTTACGGGTTAGCGGGGGATTTTCACCCCGGGGCTGTACGGCACCGCGAATGCGTGTTTCGCGATGCGCGGGAATACGGCCCGCTGCTTCCTTTGCAATATGATATTACCCGGAAGATACCCCGACACCGGGCGCAGGGTCAAGCAGATATTTTGTTGCAGTCGGCAAAATATTTGTTTACCTTCGCAGACATTCGGTATATTATGGTGAAGCGCAAAAGTTATTTTACGCAAAAAAAGAGAGGAGATTTCAGTATGCACAAAAAACTGTTTGCTGTTGCGGCCGCGTTCGCCGCTGCATCCATGCTGTTCGCAGGCGGAGGCAAAGACGCTTCAGCCGCGAAACCGGCCGCCAAAGCTTCGGCTATCCACATCGGCGTCGTTAC
>SHOL01000023.1 GCA_004294945.1 Treponema sp. | reverse complement strand
CGTATACTCCTGGGCCTTATAGAGCGCGAACACTGCGCTTTTTTTTCCGTTCACCAGAATATCCGTGCGGAACCCCGGGGTGACGGCGCATGTACCGAATACGGGATTTTTTGCAACCGCTTCTTCCATTTCGCGCTTTGCCGATGACAGTACGCACACCCGGCCGCCGGGAGCCAAAATGCGCGCAAACGAGTCCAGCATGCCCTCATATAATCCGGCGAGACCTCCCGAACCGGGGGAAGACTGTTCCCATTCGCCCCAGGGAGGGTCGGTAATAATGCGGTGCACCGATGCGTCTGCGATAAAAGATAGATCCCTGGCGTCGGCTTTCCGCACGACAACCCCGGGAGACCCCGAAAAACGGGACTGGAGATCTGCCACACGCCGGGGATCAGAATCTGATACATATACCGTACAGGCTTGTCCCTTCCGGTTTGCCAGAATTCTTGACGGGATCGACCCGTATCCAGCAAACGGATCTGCAAACACCGAATCCTCGGGGCCGGGCGCGGAAAGTGCAACAATCAGCTGAACCAGTTCCGGACGCAACTCGCCCTGACGGAGGTATTTTTCGGTCGACTGCTTTTTAGTGAGCCGGAAGGAAAAGCACGAAAATGCTTCCCGCCTGATAATGAACCAGAACTCGCAGGCTGGATTGACCCGATCCGGAAGCATGCCGGTAACAGATGCAATATGTCTTTCTGCTGACTCTACAAGTTTTTTATCTACCGACACAAACTGGTTTTCTTTCGAAAAGCGCACGCGAAAACTCTTATGCCGGAAAGACTGCACAAAAGCTGCGATGCGTGCAAGAGAATCCGACCTGACGATGGTATTCACCATTGCCGGAAACGTCATATCGTGCTTTTTCCAGTCTCTGACAACCAGAAACACATTGTTGAACACCGGAGCGTTGACTGCGGCGGCCGGATTTCCCGCAAGCGAAAACAGGATCATACCGCTTTGTGTCGCTTCCATCCGTGCGGCAGGAGCGGTTTCGGACAGGATTCCGCCGATTACGGATTCAAACCCCGGGGCAAAAGTCGCCATATATCGGTTAAGCATGATTACCGGCATACTATCCCAAAAAGTTTGCATTATCTACTATTTCAGGTATATTCTGTACTATATGAAGCTCAATGCCAAATTTTCTTTGACCACCGGCCTCTTCGTCGCACTGAATGTAGCTCTCTCTGTTTTTCTGATCGCCTCTTTTCTTCGTGTCAGCGAACTTCGCCGGTTTCAGTCGGAAACCGGAAACACAATAACAGACTGGTTCAAGCTCCGGGTGACGCTTACCGACATGTTTTCGGTATCGTTCGACACCGATACTGCCGACGAACTCTGGGAGGAACGAAAAAACTCGTTC
The DNA here is from genome assembly GCA_004294945.1 of Treponema sp. Lineage (GTDB taxonomy): Bacteria > Spirochaetota > Spirochaetia > Treponematales > Treponemataceae > Teretinema. The sequence continues at coordinate 20,199 of SHOL01000023.1, read as the reverse complement.
AAGACACGATTCGATACCGTAGCCAATTTTCCCCTGCTCGATTCGCTCAACCCGGAAACAGTAAAAATTCTGGATAACTCCAGGAATTTGTTCGATCTCATAGCCAACACGTTCGAAACCATCGACTACGAAATCGAGCAGCTGAAACAAACACCCCTGAGCAATACAACCAAGGGGCTTCTGAAAAGCAATGGCATCAGCTCGGTGTATAACAATACCGCAAACCTCGAATCCTCGACGATTGCGCTGTTCTATCTCCGGCTGAACAATGCAATCTATAAAATGAATGTCTACTCCGATCCGTTCCAGAACCTTCTTGACGATTTCCATGACGCCCTGGAAGCGGAAGTAGGTGCCAATATTTCCAGGCTGACCATCAGAAGCTATATTCTGCTGGGAATATCGTCGCTGCTGATGTTCTTTCTGATAACGCGCATGACGGGCAAAATTACATCGCGCCTGCAAACAATCAGCGGAGAAACCGGGAATCTGGCACGAAAGGATCTCACGGGAGTTCTTATAGACCACAACAAGGACGAGATAGGAGATTTGTCCCGTCATCTGGATCATACTCTTGAAGCGCTCAACCTGTTTATGACATCGGTCAAAGATACAGCGGACGAAGCAACCGGACTGAGCGAATCGATCAACTTTTCGGCCGGTGAAGTAACCGCCGCTACTACCGAAATTTCGTCCAACATCGAATCGATGGAGCGACAGTTCGACAATCTGACCAGGGCGGTCGGCAACGCGATCGAAGCGCTCGAATCTATGACGTCGTTCCTGGGTACGTTTGTCTCGGACATCAACTTCCAGAATTCCACCGTAAAGGAAAGCACCCGTTCCATTTCTCAGATGAACGAATCGATCACGCTCATATCGCGCAAAGGCCAGGAAAAAGTGCTCCAGATCGAAAGCCTGAAAAAGGTTGCGGTTGAAGGCGAAGAAAAGATTTCTCATACGGAAAATCTGCTTTCCGGGGTTACCACCCAGCTCGACGACGTCTACTCATTTATCGAAATGATCAACTCGATTGCGGAGCAGACGAGCATTCTGTCGATGAACGCAGCAATCGAAAGCGCTCATGCAGGCGAAGCGGGAAAGGGCTTTGCCGTTGTTGCAGATGAAATTCAGAAACTTGCAGAGTCTACTGCAGAGAATGCGCAACAAATCACAGCAACGCTCACCGAAATTATATCGAACGTCCAAAAAGCACGAGCTTCGAGTCAGGTTGCTACCTCGGCTTTTGCCAACACATCGGGTGTTATCACCGAGCTGAGCGCGACGCTCCATGAAATCGTCGACGAAATTCTGACAGTCGACGAAAAGAGTACAAAAATTTCGGAGCAGTCCGAAACCATCGAACAATCAACCGGCGAATTGTCGAACAAAACCGTGAAACTCGATATCCTTCGCAAGACAGTTGTGGATGAAATCGGTCAGATGGAAGCAATTTTTGCTGAAGCACGGAACGGCATTAGCGAGGTCAATACGGGAACCGGCGATATTCTGAGCAGAATTATGAACATTAACGAGCTGAGCACGCAGAGCAAACACAAGATGGAGCATCTGCATGCCATGTTGAACGAATTTACCACCAGTTCGAAAGGTATCGAAGAACTTAAAGAAGGAACATCGGCTTTGACCGATAAGCGACAACCTGAAATAAGCGAACTGGACGATTTGGAAAGTGCAGCGTTTCTTGAGGGACTGAACGACTGATTACCCTGATTGCGCTGAAGCCCTACCCCGGGACACTGTGCCCGGGTGTGCGCTCTAGACTGTTTCCATTGCCTTTACAATGCTGGACACAATATCCTGCATAACAAGCGGTTTCCTGAAAAACCGGTCGGCGCCCAGTTCGTACATATGGTTTTCCAGCTCCGGTTCGTCCAGAGCGGTAATCACCATAATATAGGGTTTACCGAACGCAGGATCGTTCTTTATGCGGGAACAGATTTCCTGACCGACAACACCGGGAAGCGCAAGGTCAAGAATCACAAAACCTGGTTTTACTTCAACCAGTTTCGCCCCGGCATCAAAACCGTCGAATGACTGGATAACAGAAATGCCGGGAATGTTTTTTTGGACAAAACTGGCAATCGCGTTATTCAAGGCTACATCGTCGTCTATGACGATAAGCGTCTTCCAGTCCGCATCTATTTCCGGAAGTTCTGCCAAGGGATCGGGCATCCGCATGCCCCTCTGAAGGATAAATGCCTTAAGATCGTCCTTATACACCCGGTATTGGCCGCCGGGCGTATTAAACGCCTTGAGATATCCGTTTTTTATCCAGTTAATAGCTGTCTGATTTACAACACCGCACATATTGGCGACTTCAAGAGCCGAAAAAATGTGGATACGTTTGTTCTTTGTTTTCATATTCATGGTACTTCCGGTTTACTATACTCCAAAAACTCGAGTATCTCAACCTTTTACGGAATTTTTTCTGTCTTTTTTATGCAGTCCAGTACCAGGCGCGCAGGAAATCCCTTCCGTAATAGCGAGTCGGCAAGCCGTTTTCCGGTTTTTCCCTGACGAATCGCCTTTTGCATAGCCTGAACGCACACTGCCTCTTCGGCACATACGGAAAAAAAAGCGTCAAGAGCCGCATCTGCAATGTGTCTGCCAACCCCGCGTTCGCGCAGCAGCCGCATCAGCATAATCCGGCCTTCCTTGCGGTGAATAGAACGGCACCGCAACCAGGATTCGGCGAATCGGGCATCGTCAAGAAAACCTCGCGCCTCCAGATAGTCCAGGGCAGGATCATACTCCGGGCGGGTAAACTCTTTTTTGGATAGCTTTATGCCAAGCTGATACCGGGAATGCTCCGCCCGGGACAAGTAGTCCATTGCGGCCCGTTCAGCAAGATAAGCCCGGCCGGCGAGCAAAAGACAGGCGACGTCTTGCCCGTTCAAACCAGTACGCGATGAGCGCAGGGCTACAAGCATCGCCTCCGGCACATACTGCTCCCGGACAAAAAAAGAAGGGCCTTCCTTCAGGCATACCTTGTGTACGCCGGAAGAGGCCCATTCTATTGTGTCGATTACAGCAGAAATATCAGCGCTTGCTGAACTGGAATCTGCGGCGTGCGCCACGCTGTCCATATTTCTTGCGTTCGACCATGCGGGAATCGCGGGTAAGCAAACCGTTCGCCTTGAGGGAAGCGTGATTGCTGACGTCTACCTGAGCGAGCGCGCGGGAAATTCCGTGGCTGCATGCTCCGGCCTGACCATTAAGACCGCCGCCGACAACGGTAATGACGATGTCGAACCTGGTATCGCTTGCAGTAACCATAAGGGGCTGCTTGACAATCTGTACCTGTTCGGAAGTTGCAAAATAAGAATCAATGTCCTTGTCGTTGACAAGAAGCTTGCCGGTACCTTCGCGGACAAACACGCGGGCAACCGCGGTTTTTCTGCGTCCTGTTCCCATTCCGATATTTTTGATCACGTTCAACTCTCCTCGTTACACTTCTACAGGCTGCGGATTCTGGGCTGCATGCGGATGGCTTGCACCGGAATACACTTTTACGTTTTTCAAAAGCTTGCGTCCGAGCGGTCCTTTCGGAAGCATACCCTTAATCGCCAGCATAAGCGGATCTTCCGGGTGGCGTGCAAGAAGGGCGTTGTAATTGACCGAGCGCAGTCCGCCGACAAAACCGGTATGCCGGTGATACATCTTGCCTTCGGCCTTATTACCGGTGACAATCGCTTTCTCTGCATTGATTATGACAATAAAATCGCCGGTTTCCTGGTGCGGTGCGTAGGTGACCTTGTGTTTGCCTCTGAGCATGTACGCGGCCTTTACGGCAATCCTACCGAGCGGCTTGTCTGCTGCATCGATGACAAACCAGGCGCGGGGAGCCTCTTGTTCCTTGATAAATAGTGTCTTCATGTACTTACCTTACAAAGTATTTGGCTGTGTGCGCCGGGGAGCGCTCCAGCCTGTTGCGTTAATCGAAGCACTGCTTCGCCTTACGCAGATAATGCGGGTTAGTTACTTTATATGAAACGCGAACGCTTAGTCAAGTGCGAACGTCCATGCGCGCAGAGAACGCGCTAACAGAAGTGAAAGCCGATTTACTCTTTTTTAGCGGCATTTGCCCGTGCGGCTGCGTCTTCACGCTTGGCTTCTGCTTTGTCTTTAAGATCCGCAATACCGATGAATATCGCAACCAGACCAATAAAAGCCGAGATTATCGGCAGTCCGCCGCGCAGGAAAAGAAGAATATCCGCACCCCAACCAAGTCCGAATCCGACAATATCGGGCGGCAAGGCTGCAAACACCGTAAACAACACAAGAATAATTCCAACAATTAAAGCTACCATGTCATTTCCTCCACTTGCATCGGCTTGCCCGAAAACGTCCGTTCCTCGAGGCAGCCTCTATGTATTATTACCAGACAGCGGGATATGGTCAATCAAAAACGTATCCGCTATACTCGCATATCATGAATTCCAGAATAGGCGCGCTTCGCGCCGCATTTCCGGTCACAGTACCGGTTCTTTTCGGCTACATAGCAATCGGTATACCCTTCGGCCTTATGCTGGTCAAGGCAGGCTACCCCTGGTGGCTTGCCCCGGTCATGAGCGTTCTCATGTACGCAGGAGCGGGGCAATATATCGCAGTCGGACTTTTCGCGGCAAACGCGCCGTTTTCGGGAATAGTGCTGACCACGCTGATGGTGAACATCCGACATATTGTGTACGGTCTATCCCTTATCGACCGGTTCAGGGATACCGGCAAGTGGAAGCCGTACCTGATATTTTCTCTGACCGATGAAACCTACGCACTCCTTACCGGCGTGAAAGTCCCGGACACTGTCAAACCGGCTTCCTTTTACGGTTCTATCGCACTGCTCGACCATGCATACTGGATCGCCGGAAGTCTGATTGGCGCGCTTGCCGGCGAGTATATTCCCTTTTCCTTTGCAGGAATCGATTTTGCCCTGACCGCCCTGTTTGCCGTACTCCTGATCGACCAGTTGCGGCGAACAAAGGATTTGTATCCCGCGCTACTGGGAATGGCATGCGCGACCGCCGCGCTGGTGCTGATCGGACCACAACAGATGCTGCTTGCGGCGCTGGCATCGGCTCTGGCGATACTTGTTCTGACCCGGGGGAGACAAAAATGACACCACTGATCGACGCATTGATTGCTGTTCCATGTATGGCGCTTGTTATCCTTGCTACGCGAGCGTTTCCGTTTATACTTTTTTCACACCGCGATCCGCCGCCTGTGCTGCGTTTTGTCGAACGGTTCATTCCGCCTATGGTGATGGGTGTACTGGTGGTCTATTGCCTAAAGGACATTCAATGGACCGCCTGGCCGTCGGGCATTGGAGAACTTGCCGCACTCGCTGCGGTAACAGGGCTGCACCTGTGGAAAAAAAATGCCATGCTCTCCATTTTTGGAGGCACAGCGTTCTTCATGGTGCTCCGCACCTTTCTGGCGTGAAGGCGCGCTGTCTTGCGGGAAGGCGCCCAGTCCAGCGGGAAAGCGCGCCCCGCCTTCTCAGTGGAACTTCTTCGTCACGACAATCAAGCCGCCAAGCACCATAAGATGGCTGGAAAGCGTACCGAGGTAGCGCAACACGCTCGAGACGCTGCCGAAAGTCCGGCCTTCGCCGATCGGCCCGATAAAATCTACCAGCACGATATTCGCAATCCACAACACAATGATAATGAACAGAATCATATCGGTGATGCGCAAGTCCGTCGTAAACAGCTCCCACAGCAGAAAAAACCCGGCGATCAGTTCGGTCACCGACAGGATGATGCCGGCAAACGTCACCACGGACGAACTGTCGAACAGTCTGTTCAGATAATTCATTACCGGCGCAAGATCTCCTGCGGTCGAATTGATCAATCCCGAAATCCCGCTCACCACCAGATACAGGGCGATCGCAACCTGGAGTACAATAACTCCGATACTTCTGTTCATATACCTTTCTCCTCTTTTTGTGTACAATTACTATATGTTATATCGTCATACAGCCAAAATGGCAAACGAAGAAATTTCCATCCTGACGCTTTCGCTGCGTACGAACCTTCCGGATGCGCAGTGCAAAGCGTATATACAGACAGCATGCAATTTCGGGCTCAGCCTGATCGACACAGGCGCGGATGTGGCTCTCGCCGGGCGCATTCGTACATTTGTAGCTGACACCGCCAGGACAACCGGACTGCTCGGTTCATGCGCCTGCAGCACGCCCGCAGAACTTTCCGCATGGATCGAAGCTGCAGGATTTTCAGGCGCAGATACGCTTGCAGTCAGAGTACAATCTGCTGACGAACTGGAACGGCTCCATAAAAACGGAGTTTTCGCAGCCGGAAGGCACGCAAAAAACGCAGGAACACTCGGCTCCGTCGGTGTTTCGCTTCCCGCCGACCCGGAGCTGATCCGCTCGATATGCGAAACAGTTGGCGACATCGATTTTATCCGGATACCGCTGAACATCCTGCTGCTGGAAAAAACACCCCGCTTGCGCGAAGCTGTCAGATTCGCCGGAGAGTGCGAACTATCTGTACTTGCAAGCGATCCCTTTGCCGGCGGCAAACTGGTTCCGGTTCCCGCCGAAGCCCATGAAGCATACCGGACAGCGCCCGTTCCCCGAAGCCATGAAGAGTGGGCGCTCAGAGCCGTCTGGGAAATGCAGGAGGTCGCGACAGTCACGATTGAACCTGCGAACGACGCGCAATTTCAGCGAGCGTGCGTATTCGCGGAAACGGGGCGAGCCAACAGTCTTCCCCTGCGGGAACTTGCCGTTCTGGAAAAAGCGGCGCACGCATTCCCCGACGACGAAACGATATTCGAGTGCGCACAACAAATCTATTGAAGCTCTTTCAAAAGTAACCGCCTTTTTAAAATCGGCTCTATTGACACAAACCGGCAAATGCAACACATTCAGACTTGCAATTTTCTGCAGAAAACGGTTTTTAAACCGGCATGCAAAGTCGTAAAATAACGGTGATCTCCAGAGGCTGCGGCCATCCTGGAGAGACCCAGCCTTCCGGGAGGGCAAAAAAAGAGATTGAAAGGGTGCGACGTTTCGATTGAACACGTGTCCAAGTCTTTCGGGACTTTCCACGCTCTTGATGACGCGAACATCAAGATTGAAAAGGGCGAGTTTTTCTCGCTTCTCGGGCCGTCAGGGTGCGGCAAAACCACCCTGCTCCGTATCATTGCGGGTTTCGAGACTCCCGATGTCGGTGTTGTTTCCTTCGACGGCAAGAATATAATCGGAATAGATCCGAACAAACGGCAGTCGAACACGGTTTTCCAGAACTATGCACTCTTTCCCCACCTTTCGGTGTTCGAAAATGTCGCGTTTCCCATGCGCATTCGCAAGGAAAACAAGAAAGACATCGAGCGGAAAGTAATGGAATACCTGCATCTGGTTCAGCTGGATGCGCACGTCAACAAAAAGCCGAACCAGCTCTCCGGCGGGCAAAAACAGCGGGTAGCCATCGCGCGTGCGCTCATCAACGAACCGAGCGTGCTCCTTCTTGATGAACCGCTTTCCGCACTCGACGCAAAACTGCGTTCGAACCTGCTTGTGGAACTGGACAAAATTCACGACCAGATCGGCATTACCTTTATTTATGTAACGCACGACCAGAGCGAAGCCCTGTCGGTATCCGACCGCATTGCCGTTATGAACCAGGGCAAAGTTCTTCAGATCGGTTCGCCGTTTGAAATTTACGAAAACCCTGCTACCGAGTTTGTAGCCAAGTTCATCGGCGAAACAAATCTCTTCGATTCCCGCGTTGTCGAGTGCGAACCGTACAAGAACAACGAATTCATGTGCACGCTCGATGTACCGGCACTCGGCAAGACAATCAAGGTGACCGACTACGACAAGACCGAACCGGGCCAGCAGATCAGCTTCACCGTACGGCCTGAAAAAGTTCGGATAACTCTGGAAGAACCGCACAAGAGCGACAGGGAACTCAATGTGTTCCGCGGCATTGTCGAGGAACCGGTGTATTCCGGCTTCCAGTCAAAATTCTTCGTCAAGCTGGATAACGGAACTGAGCTCAAGGTGTTCAAGCAGCACCAGAATTATCTCGAGGACGGCCCCGAAATAGCCTGGAAGGATACAGTCTACGTATCCTGGAGCGCAAACGACGGCTACATCGTCGAGGTGATCAACCAATGACCGGGGGCAAGTTGCTGAAAAACCGGAACGTCGGGTTCCGGTACAGTCTGCCGATGGGTCTCTGGTTTACGCTTTTCTTCCTCCTGCCGCTGGCGATTATCATTTCGTACAGTTTCATGAAGAAAGGACTCCACGGAGGCGTCGAGTACAGCTTTTCCCTGAATGCCTACATCCAGATGATGAACGCAAGCTACGGCAAACTCTTCGTCAGAACGCTCTGGGTGACATTCCTCGCGACACTGATATCGATCATTTTGGCGCTTCCCTGCGGCTATGCAATGGCCCGGAGCAAAAACCAAACGCTGCTGCTGTTTCTCATAATCATACCCTTTTGGACGAACTCGCTCATACGCATCAATGCCTGGATAGCGATTCTGGGAAATCAGGGGTTTATCAATGTAACCCTGCGCAATCTCGGGCTGATCAAGGAAAGCCTGCCGCTCCTGTACAACCAGTCGGCGGTTATCCTGGTACTTGTGTATATGTATCTTCCATACGCGATTCTGCCGGTGTTTACCGCAATGGACAAGTTCGACTTTTCATTGCTCGAAGCCGCCCGGGATCTGGGAGCTACAAAATCACAGTCCATGTTTAAGGTATTGCTGCCAAACGTCCGCTCGGGAATCGTCACCGCCATAATTTTTACCTTTATACCGATTTTCGGCGCATATACCGTTCCGCTGCTTGTCGGAGGAAAGGATTCCTACATGATAGGAAACGCTATTGTAGACCAGGTTACCAAGGTACGAAACTGGCCCCTCGCATCGGCATTTTCGATGATTATCACCCTCGTCAGTACGGCCGGAGTCCTGTGGATGATGGGAACCAGCGCGCGCGAAGCCGCAAAAAACAAGGCAGCAAAATCGAAAATGGAGGCGTCGGTATGAAACAATCAGAATCAAACAGCCTCTACGGCCAGTTTATTAAAAGACTCGGCAGTAAAAAACCGACATCGGAACCGGCGCGCCATGCACGGCGCGCCTATCAGACGCGTGTAAAAGCATCTCTGTCAAATACCGTGCTTGGTCTCAGCATCGCCTTTTTGTTTGTACCGCTTCTGGTTATCGTTATTTATTCGTTCAACTCGGCAAAAGGCATGAACTGGTCCGGATTTTCTCTTGGCTGGTACAAAAAGCTGATCTTCAGCTCGGACAAACTGTGGAACTCCTTTGGAAACAGTCTTATCATCGCGTTCAGCGCAGCAGCAGTTTCCACCATTTTGGGAACTCTGGCTGCGATTGGAGTCAACTGGTACCGGTTCTGGGGACGCGCCTACATTCAGACGATCAGCTTTTTACCTATGGTTCTTCCTGAAGTAATCATCGGTATTTCCATGCTGATTTTCTTTTCCGCGATCAATGTACCGCTCGGCATGATAACGATTTTTATCGCGCATACCACATTCTGTCTGCCGTTTGTGTTCCTGCTGGTTCTTGCACGCTTGGACGAGTTCGATTTTTCAATTATAGAGGCGGCCCACGATCTGGGCGCAACCGAAAGACAGACACTGTTTAAAGTGACAATACCCGCAATCATGCCCGGGATTCTGTCCGGCTTCATGATGTCGGTTACCATGTCGCTCGAAGATTTTGTCATTACGTTCTTTGTATCCGGACCGGGCTCGACAACCCTGCCCCTCTATGTGTTTTCTATGGTTCGGTACGGCATTTCTCCGGTTATCAACGCGCTATCGTTCGTCATGATACTCGGAACAATGCTGATTGCCTTCTTCCTGAGGAACTTCCTGAAAAATATCGCAGCGGCAAAATAACAGAGACAATTGCACCAGATACTGTATTTGAGCTTCGTGCACAAGCCCTCGCTTGTGCACGAAGCTCAAAGGATTCCCGGAAAATCGGCGGTTTTTCGGTAGTGTCCTGACAAAAATCGACAAAATGTAAGGAGGCCTACACATCATGAAAAGAAAGATGAGTGTTTGCGCAGCAATGGCGCTGGGAGCGATCGCGCTTTCGGCAATCGGATTTACAGGGTGCGGCAAAAAAAACGACAAAACGCTGTATCTGTACAATTGGGCCGTGTACACCCCGGATTCGGTGATCGAAAAATTCGAAAAGGAATTCAGCTGCAAGGTAGTGTATGACGACTTCGCCTCCAACGAAGACATGTACGCCAAACTCAAGGCGGGAGGATCGGGCTACGACCTGATCGTTCCCTCCGGCGATTATGTTTCAATCATGAAAAGCCAGAACATGCTGGAAAAAATCGACCTGGCGAAAATCCCGAATATCAAATACATCACGGACGGAGTTCTTGCAAAGGCGACCTACGATCCGACTATGGAATTTTCCGTACCCTACTATATGGGAGCTGCGGGGATTGCGGTAAACACCGAAAAAGTGCCGGATTACCAAAAAAGCTGGAGCATTTTCGGACGAAAAGACTTGGCAGGCCGCATGTCTATGCTCGACGATATGCGCGAAGTGCTGGGCGATGCCCTGGCGTATCTCGGGTATTCTGTGAATACGGCAAATCCCGCAGAACTGGAGAAAGCCTTCAAGCTTGTGAACGAAGAATGGAAGCCGAACCTCGTCAAGTTCGACGCGGAAGGATTCGGGAAGGCCTTCGCCTCCGAAGAATTCTGGGTCGTCCAGGGATACGCAGAAACGGTTTTCGGCGAAGTGCCCCCGGAAATGAGAAGTAAAGTCGCGTTTTTTATCCCCAAGGATGAAGGTGGCCCGATGTATATCGACAGCCTGTGCATTCCCAAGGGCGCGAAAAATCCAGACCTTGCCCACGAGTTTATCAACTTTTTCCTCCGCCCCGAAATCTATGCTGAATTCCTGGACAGCTTCGGCTTCCCGGCAACCATACATTCAGAAGCTGGCGCACTGATGGCTACGGTGCCGAACTACACCGCCGAGGAACTCGTCAACTGCGAACTCAAGGACGACCTGGGAGAAAACCTCGAAGCATACAACGCTGTTTGGCAGAGAATTCGTTTTACAGAATAGAAAGGCGCACGGTATAATAAGCACACAGTATGGGCATTGAAGAACACTACAACTCGATATTAAACACCATGCCTCATCTTGTGCTTATTGTTCGTCCCGTAACGCACCCGGTAACCGGAAAAGCGGATTACCTGATCGAATACGTCAACCAGGCATGGGAGCTCATCAGCGGCTCCCTGGCTTCTACCGTTCTGGGCAAGTTTTTTTCCGAAACGGTGTACAACAATACCGAAATACCCTGGGTACACATAGTCGAGTATACCGTCCGGAACCGGAAACCCCAAAAACACATCCACTACAGCACCCTCGTCAATAAATGGCTCGATATCACCGTCAATGTTATCGACGAACATCTTTTGTGCATCCATGTTTTTGATGTTACGGACATAAAGGAAGGCGAAACACGCTTGATGGAACAAAACCACCGTCTTTCTGTGCTTTCGACCGAACTTGCGTCATCAAAGGCAAATCTCAAGAAAAAACTGGATAAAATCGAACTGCTCAACAACAGACTCGAACAGATTGCCTACTACGACAAACTGACCGGGCTGCCGAACCGGACCCGCTTCAGCGAATTGATCGACATCGAATTTCAGAATTGCCGGCGGTCTTCCACCCCTTTTGCGCTGGCAATCCTCGACGTGGACAATCTTAAAGTTCTGAATGACACACTCGGGCACGAACACGGCGACGACCTGCTCAAGCAGATGTCGCAACGGCTGTGCTCCTTTTCCGGCCGCAGCATCCAATCGAGCCGGTTCGGCGGCGATGAATTTCTTCTGCTGATCACCGGATACGACAGCACCGAGTCTCTTGTCCAAACGGTCAATGAAATTCGAGAATCCCTCAGCGAACCATACATGATTCTGAATGCAGAAATCAAATCCTCAGTATCCATCGGCGTCGCAATGTACCCTGAAGATGCGAACACTGTTGCGGATCTTCTGAAAAATGCGGACATCGCGATGACCGATGCCAAAAAAAGCGGGAAAAATTCCCTGTCCCTGTTCCATTCGCTCATGCAGCAAACCCTTGTTGTTCGGGCAAGCCTTGAACAGAAGATGTATATAGCCGTACAGGAAGAATCGTTCCGCCTGTTCTACCAGCCGCAGTTCGATGTGTTGACGCGAAAACTCCGCGGTTTCGAAGCCCTGATACGCTGGTTCGACACCGAACACGGCTATATCAAACCGGACCGTTTTATACCGATCGCCGAAGAAAACCGGCTGATAATTCCGCTCGGCGACTGGATACTGCGCAAAGCATGCACGACCCTTGCGCGATGGCAGCGCGAGTTCGGCTTCGACGGCATCATTTCGGTGAATGTCTCTCCCGTACAGCTGCAATCAAGCGGCTTTATCGATGATCTGAACATGATACTGGCAGAAACGGGGATCGAACCGCAAACCCTTGAGATCGAGATAACAGAGGGAGTCTTGATCCATAATTTTGACGAGTCTGTCAGTCTGTTGAACGAAATAAAAAAAATCGGCGTCGGCATTTCGCTCGACGACTTTGGCACCGGCTATTCGTCGCTCAGTTATCTCCAGTACCTGCCGCTGAGCACGCTCAAGATCGACAAGTCGTTCATTGCGAATATTTCCCAGAAAACAAGCATCGAATACGACATCACGGATGCGATAGTCTCGCTGGTAACCAAGCAGGGAATCGACACAATAGCCGAAGGTGTCGAAACGCCGGAACAGTATGAAATTATGAAACAGATGCAATGCAAGACAATTCAGGGGTACCTGACCGGAAAACCGATGCCCGAGGAAGACTGCGATATTCTGATTTCGGGCGGATTCTACGAACTGGACTGAGCGGCAGGCCTGGAACCGCGACCTTCAGGAACACGGTATTCGACGTACCGGACCCGGCCTTCCTCCACCGCCCGCTTGAGCGAAAGTTCGACCGGCGAAAGCCGCGACTCGCCCGACTTGACTTCGACCAGTACAACTTCTTCAATTCTCCCCTTGGACGCGCCCGTAAAGGCGATAAAATCTACCGGCTTGCCGACAAAACGAACCTCCGTCGGGTCGAACGGAAAATTCGGAAGCCAGGGAGCGAGCTGTTCGGAAAGCTGGCCGGCAAGCACTGCACGGGAACGCTTCACTGCGTCAGTCCGGCCCGATTCAAGTTTGCGCTCAAAAAGGCGCTCAGCCCTGAGAGAGCCGAATACCGAACCGATCTTGAGCCCCGCACAAAAAACAGCGGCAAGGAAGACCAGCGCGGCGGCTAGTGCAAGGGATGCGGGAACAAAAATCTGGCTGTGCATCAACGAATACAAGGCTTCCATTAGTCATCTCCATCATTCATCGCCATCATTCATCGCCAAAATGGCCCCATTTTTGCAGGGTCAGCAGCTCCGGCCGGTATTCAAAGTGCATGGTATCCCACAAATGCCATTTTCCACCCCACACAAAACCTTCTTCCTCGAAGGTCCGAATCACCGGATCGGGTGGCATCCACCGGCGTTCAAGCGGAATAAGCATCCATTTGTCGTTAAACCAGGAAATCCAGTTCCAGTATAAATTCTTCTGACCCCAGTTCTTCGGCAGAATATCGATCGCAATTCCCCAGGTGTGATTGCTGCGCAGCGGACTGTCGGCAACCTCACGCCAGTTGTAGCCTTCGATCGACGACAGTGACGAAATAAACTCGCGCACCGAGCCGTCAGCGGCAGCAAGCGCATAGAGCTTCGATTCGATCCGTTTCAGCTTGTCCACCAGAGACTCGTGCACCGACACCCGCAAGCCCAGATAATCAAAGCGAGTAATATGCGACTCGATTTTGCGTCGCGTCGCACCATCGTACAAAATATCGTAGAATGTAAGGTCGTACACCGGCATCGAACCGCGCTCCTCGGCATCTGCTTCCTTTTTGATCCGCTCGATAAGTTCAGGTGAAAACGTCGAAGGATCGGGCGTTTCGCGGGGATACAGGTAATCCAGGTACGGACGCCACTTTTCCGCCTCACCCACACGTTCTTTGGGCAGCAGCCTCCCCTCGGCCCAGTAAAGCCGCCGGTTGTCGATCGTCATAAACCAATCGTTGGCCCCTGAATCGTAATCGACCCCGCTGATCCGGTCGGGATAGGAAACCATCAGAGCGCGCAGAACGAGCCAGGGATTTTTCATGACAAGTTCGGTGTGGGTTTCAGCCGGGAACACCTGAACGGAAAAACAAAAAACAGCAAGAACTATAGAAAGAAACGGGACATCCGAACGACGCATGAACGTTACTCCTCGTCCCGGCAGGTTTCAAGCACTTTGAGTCTCGATTCGTCAAGGGTGATGGAAAGGTTCCGTTCGTTTGAGGGGAGCACCGTTCCTTTCGGGGCGTTTTTCGCCCGGCGGAGGTGCTTTACCTGGGTGTAGTAGAGGTTCGCAGTTCGGGCCTTGCGGCCTTTGGAGTAAAAAACGGCAAGGTTTCCCGCGTCCAGCAGGATATCGAGCGGAATAGTTTTGCCCGAGCGGTATTTGACAAACACGTAGCCGCCAGGCCAGTCCCGGGTATGGAGCCACCAGTCCGAGCCGCGCACATGACGGCGGAGAATTTCGTCGTTTTCGGCTGCAGTGCGGCCGACCAGCATAATCCAGCCGTCCTTGCGAAAGGTAAGGCCGGGATACTTTTTCTTGATCTGTTGCCTGGGACGGTTCTGCTTGCGGAGCATCTGCTGGATAACCAGCGGATTGTTCTCGGCTTCGAGCGCAGCAAGTTCGGCAGCGAGCGTTTCCAGCGTGCGCCGGGTCGAGCCGATGTCGTCTTCGAGATCCGCCAGGCCAGACAACGCTTTCCGGTACTTGTCGTACCAGCGGGCGGCATTTTCTGCAGGCTTGAGACGCGGATCGAGCGGAATGCGGATAATCCGGTTTCCGTTTTCATAATCCTCAAGCTCTATCGCTTCCATGCCCGGTTTGATTGCCCAGAGATTCGCGGTCAACAGATCGCCCTGTTTTCGCCAGAGGTCGGCTTCCAAAAAGGCTGTACGTTTTTTTTCCAGGCGGACAAGCGCGTGTTCGAGTTTGCTGCGCCGGGTGTCGAAACGGCGGCGGGCTTCTTCGACAAGCGCTTCGCGGGACAGGGTTTGAGCGTGTTCGGCATACCAGCGGTCGAGCCGTTCGTTGAAAGAGCCTTCGCCGGGAATATCGCGCGGGACGAACACTTTTTCGCTGCCGGCAGCTTGCTCGCCGGAGCGCGCTTCCGGCAGTTCCCAGCGTTCGCCAGTCAGCTCGTTCCGTTTGGGTCTGCGGTAAAAGACATCCTGGATAACGCCTGATTCGTCGGTTACGATAATGTTTGCGGCACCGCTCCACAGGCGGATATACATGAAAAGCCGCTCGTCGGCGCGTTCCAGCGTAATTTTGATAATGCGGTCGGAGCCGCACTGAACCGCAGCAGCAATCCGCGATCCCTTTACGCGCGACCGGAGGAATTCCATAAAGCGCAGGGGTTTTTCGGTACGGGGAACCTTCCGCCGCGTTTCGTGCAGCCGGCAGGCGCCGGGTGCAAGGCACACCAGAACCACGCGGGAAACGGCTTCATGCCCGGTGCCGCCGCCCCGATAGGTGTAGAAGGCGATCGTATCGAACGAAGGCTGAACAATATTCTGTATAAACGAACCGGAAAGAGAGAGCTCTTCGAGTACAACATCTATTTCGGCGCAATTGAGGCTCATGATTGACAAAACTATACCACATTATCGGCAGATCGTGAAACACCTGCGCTTTCCTGCTTCTTGCCACAGGTGCCGTCAAGCTGATACACTTATGCAACATGAAAATAAGTGAAATACTGCAGACCAACAAGCTGACTGTTTCGTTCGAAATCTTCCCGCCCAAGCAGGACTCGGCCTACGATGCCGTCATCGGCTGTGCAGACGAGCTCGTCCGCTTTGATCCGGATTTCATGAGCGTTACCTACGGCGCCGGTGGCGGGACCTCGGCCAATACCGTGAAAATCGCAGCACATATCAAGGATCGGGGAATTACGTCAATCGCCCACCTCACCTGCCTTTCGTCGACCACAAGCGAAGTACACCGCATTATCGGCGAGCTTAAAGACCGAAACATAGAGAACATTCTGGCGCTCCGCGGCGACCGTCCGAAAGATCCGGACTTTGTACCGCCGGGGGACTACCGGTACGCTTCGGACCTTATCCGCGATATCCGCGAATCGGGAAATTTTTGCGTCGGCGGAGCCTGCTATCCGGAAGGCCACCCGGAAAGCGGACACAAGGACCGTGACCTGGACAATCTTAAGCTGAAAGTGGATGCGGGCTGTTCATTCCTTACCACCCAGATGTTTTTCGACAACAACATGCTGTACAGCTTTCTGTACCGTGCGCAGAGCAAGGGAATCAATGTTCCGGTACTCGCCGGCATCATGCCGATAACCAACGGAGCCCAGCTCAAGCGCACCATCGAACTTTCGAACGCTTACCTCCCGCCCAAATTTCTGGCGCTTGTCGACCGCTTCGGGGACTCTCCGGAAGCCATGAAGCAGGCGGGAATCGCATACGCAACCGAACAGATTATCGACCTGATCACGAACGGCGTGCGGGGCATCCATATTTACGCAATGAACAAACCCGACGTCGTCCAGAAAATCGTGTCCAACATATCCGACATCATCAAGGCAGCCAAATGAACGGAACAGCTACCCGCGATTTCAGGGCCCGGCTCGCGTCGGGCTTTGTATTTCTTGACGGCAGCATGGGCGCGCTCGTGCAAACCCTGAACACGCGCACTGCCTGGAAAACGCCTGAAGAACTGCTTGTAACCGAACCGGAACTGATCCGCGGCATACACGAGCGCTACCTTGAAGCGGGGGCCACAGTCATCCTGACGAACACCTTCGGCGGGAACCGGCTCAAGCTTGCCGAATACGGACTTGACGCAAAAGACATCGTCCGCCGGGCGGTCGCCCTTGCCCGCGAAGCCCGGGACTCGAAACCCGAGTGGACCGACCGCTATATCGCCTTCGATATCGGCCCGACCGGCAAGCTCCTTGAACCGATGGGGACGCTTACCTTCGACGAGGCGTACGAAGCGTTCGCCGAAGCGGCACAGGCAGCCGAAGAAGCGGGAGCAGACCTTGCGGTCATCGAAACGATGAGCGACCTGTACGAACTCAAGGCGGCCGTGCTGGCCGTAAAAGAAAACACAAAGCTGCCGGTCATCGCATCCGCAACCTTCCTGGATACAAACCTCATGCTTACCGGAGCGCCTCCGGAGACAGTGGTTGCCGTAATGGAAGGTCTTGGAGTCGATGCTGTCGGATTCAACTGCGGAAGCTCGCTGGAAAACGCGAAAATACTTGCGAAAGCCTTTGTAGATGCCGCCAGCATCCCGGTTTTCATGGAACCGAACGCAGGCATCCCCGTTGTCGAGAACGGCAAAACCGTATTCAAAGTCGCACCAGCCGAATTTGCCGAAACCCTCGCCTGGTGCGCCTCGATCGGTGTACGCGTGCTCGGTGGCTGCTGCGGAACCCGGCCCGAACACATCGAAGCGATGGTCGCCACCTGCAGCGCACGTGAACCGCTGCCGGTTGTCCGGAAAAACCGGACTGTCGTCACGTCCTGGGCGCAGCATACAGAAATCGGTGGAGCTGCAGGGCCGCTTATCGTCGGCGAGCGCATCAATCCGACCGGCAAGAAAAAATTCAAGGAAGCCCTGCTCGCGGCCGACATGGACTACATTCTTTCGGAAGCGCAAAAACAAATCGAAGCGGGAGCGAACATACTGGACGTGAACGTCGGCCTGCCCGGCATCGACGAGGCCCAAGTCATGACCGACGCGGTCAAGGCGATTCAGCGCACGTTTCCGACCCCGTTGCAGATCGACTCGAGCGAACCTGCGGTACTGGAACGGGCGCTCCGCTACTACAACGGAAAGGCGCTGGTCAATTCCGTCAACGGCAAAAAAGCGGTTATGGACGCCGTATTCCCGGTAGTCAAAACATACGGCGGCGTTGTCGTAGCGCTCGCCCTCGACGAAGACGGCATCGCACCGACCGCGGAAGGCAGGCTCGCCGTCGCCGAAAAAATAATCAAAACAGCCGAAACATACGGCATTGACCGCAAGGACATTATCGTCGACACGCTCACCATGACCGTGAGCTCGCAGCAAAAAGAAGCAATGGAAACGGTGCGGGCACTGCCGCTTGTCAAAAATGCTCTCGGTGTAAAAACCATACTCGGCGTTTCGAACATTTCGTTCGGCCTTCCCCAGCGGGAGCTGGTCAATTCGGTGTTTTTCGGTGCCGCGCTCAGCGCAGGTCTCGACGCATGCATTATCAACCCGCTCGCCGAACAGATGATGGCTGTCTTCCGTTCGTACCGGGCGCTGGCCGGTTACGACGAAAACTGTCTGGACTATATCGCATGGTACAGCGCGCACGCACCGGCGACACCACCGGCACCGTCGACAGCACCGGCCCCGGCGACAACCCCACCACCGGCAACAGCGCCCGATTCTGCAGGCCGGCTACCGCAGAAATCCCTGACCGATGCCCGGTATGCCGGATCGTCGCTGAACCCGGATAATTCTTCCGCATCGTCCCCGTCTTGCGGACAGTCGACCGGCGAGACGCTCAAGTCCCTTATCATACATGGAATCAGGGACCGATCGCGCGCCGCCTGTGAAAAACTGCTGGAGACTCTTTCGCCGATCGAGATCATCGACAACCACATTGTTCCGGCCCTCGACGAAGTCGGCAAGGATTACGAGCGCGGACGGAAATTTCTTCCGCAGCTGTTGATGAGCGCAGATACAGTGTCGCGTGCGTTTGAAGCAATAAAAGAACAGCTTGCAAAGACCGGTGCCGCAGCGGAACCCAAGGGAAAAGTCGTCATGGCTACCGTGAGCGGGGATATTCATGACATCGGAAAAAACATTGTAAAAGCGATGCTCGAAAACTACGGATATGCGGTTATCGATCTCGGTAAGGATGTCGGCATCGAGCGCGTCCTGGAAACCGCCCGCGCCGAAAAACCCGGAATCGTGGGGCTGTCTGCTTTGATGACCACGACAGTGTCGAGCATGGAAAAAACGATTGCGGCATTGCGGGCGGACGGCTTCAGCGGACCGGTGATGGTCGGAGGCGCGGTCCTTACAGAAGAGTACGCACAAAAAATCGGCGCGGATTACTACGCAAAAGACGCAATGGCTTCCGTGCGAATCGCGCGCGAGGTTTTTGGAGCATAAGCATGAACAACAGACCATACACCACGACGAAGGAGCGCATCCCCGGCGCCTTTGTCAGAACCTTCTTCAACGGCAGCGCACGCCCAGTGCTCTTGAGGTATCTTTCGACCGTGCTGAAGGATTTCTTTTTTCTGCAGTTTGCGGTGAAATTCGGCTTTAAGAAAATCAGGATTGTCAGCGTCGATCATCCTCTTGATACAACCGTGCCCTTTGTGCCGGATAAAGTGTCGGTCTATCTAGATTTCGTCGCCTTTTGGATACGCCCGCTGGTCTACATCGGCAGGAGATCCGGCCGCGCCGTTCAGTTGGACTACACAAAGCAGTTTCTCGGCCTTGTCGACCTTTCATACCGCAGGGCCGCGGAGGTATACCGGTTCCGGATGAGCACAACCGAGCGGCCGAAATACTACCGGGGCAATTTTCTGACAATCCACCTTTTCGATCCGCACTACCTGTGCGTGCCGAGCCTCCACGTTATGGTCGTTGTGCTTGCGTACACCTTTTATCGGAAAGCCTTTGCCGAACTGGGCTATTCTGCAGAAGAGCAGGATGCACTCAACCGCGAGCTGTTTGCCGGTGCGGTCGAGATAACAGAGACGGTGCTGTACATCAAACAGCACAGCGTCAACTGCATACCCGCCGCCTT
Organism: Treponema sp.; assembly: GCA_004294945.1. Taxonomy (GTDB): domain Bacteria; phylum Spirochaetota; class Spirochaetia; order Treponematales; family Treponemataceae; genus Teretinema. Next base: position 204 of record SHOL01000023.1, on the reverse strand, counting down.
GTACAGCATGACGCACATCCTCAACGAAGAAACGATGGGTGCACATGCGCTTAAACCCGAGGATCTCGTGCATTTTATCGACCAGCTGTTCCACAATTCGGAACTTGTGCGGCCAACCGAAGCTGCCGCCATCCGCACCTATATCTGCGACCTGTTCGAGCATTTCCTGCTGGAAGGCTGCCACGACACCGCCTGGACCGATAC